>JAZBOD010000395.1:0-7909 GCA_036350955.1 Desulforhopalus sp.
GAGAATGACCACGCCGACCCGCAGTACCAGGTTGCCGCCGGTGAAGAATTGGCCGACCATGGCCATCGCGGCACTGGTACCTTTGCCGAGGCCGGCAAAGAAACGATCCAGGGCGCTTTCTTTTTCCCGGTCGGCACCCCCAGCGGTTTTTTTCTGTTGACTGGCGGCGCTTGACTGCGGAGAAGCGGGTTCTGCCAGTGCATCGTCGGCAATCGGGGTAAAATCGACCTCGCCTGGTCGCGCAGGGTCGGCTGGAGATTCCGCCTGGCGCTGTTCAAGCTGGCCGAGCCGCTTTCGTTGGCTGAGCAGCTCGGCATAGAGCAGTCCAAGGCAGAGCCCCAGGAAGGCTCCGCCAAATCCGCTGCGGAAGATGCCGGCGTCCCCGAACACTGCCCCGAGGAGTACCGCCAGCACGATTATGGCGAGCCGCTTCATTGTCGATCGATCCGGCAAGATGTGTTGTTCAAAGTCAGTTCCTGGCACAGTACCAGTTGACTGGCCAACGGCAGATGTCGTCTCTGGCGGTCAGTGACGGATACCCTGGCAAAGAGTATACCACGCAACAATGGCGAAAGGTAGGCGCCAGAACAACCATTTGCCATAACAACAAACCTCAGGCCAAGCCTGTAAGGATTCGTAAGAGCTCGAAGGTGCAGCAACTTGCCGTTCGCCTGCTACAGGCCAAGCGGTCGCTGTCGGCGGTGGGCCGTGAGCCGGTGATAACTTTTGATCGCAACCTTTTCAGCCAGGCTTCGCAGGCCGGCCAGTGGATTTTTCAGCCGCATTGTGGTGCGGTTGCGGATGGCTCCGCCAGGGCGGGAGGTTCGAATCCGTGGATCTTGTTCGCTGATAATCCGGTCGATGATCGCAAAAAGATTCTGTTCTTGAAGGACACGCCGTCGCGCTTCGACGATATAGGGCAGTCTGTCCTGGTATTCCCCGTTGGCCAGGTGGTGGGTGATAATCTCCCTGCTGCGCTGGTAATCGTTGATATCGATGGGGATGAAACTCTCTTGCGGAAAGTAGTCGGCGGTATTTGGGGCGCCGTGGTAGAAAGGCAGGGTATAGCCGAGAAAGGCGTCGGGCAGTTTTTCCGTGAGGTGATGAGCGAAGATATGGTTCTCCACAGCGATGTGATACCGGTATCGATCCAAGGCTTCCGCCTTATCACTCATCGGCTTGACCCCGTGGCCGAAAATGTCCAGTTCCGGTAAATCCTCCTTCAGCTGCCAGGTGAAATCAACCCGGGCCGAATGGAGGGTGTTTTTTCCGCTGCGGTTTGAGCAGACCGTGGAGATCGACCTTGATTTGGCCATGGGGGGGGTGGCGGCCATCTCGTCCCAGGTGGTGAAACTGCCTTGGTCATAGGGCAGTCCGTAGTGCCAGATGAGACCGGGATGATGGAAAATAACCCTGGGGTGACGCATCGCCCAGGGCTCCTGGAAACTGAGCACAAAACCGAACTGAAGCAGGTAGTCCCTGCCAAAGACGGTAATCGTCGAAGGCTCGCCGGTGATCAGCAGGGTCTTTTCCCGGGGGCAGGCGAGCTTTTCCTCGGTAAAAAATCGGTCGTTGAGGGGCAGGTCATGGTAGACCACCAGCCAATCGTACTCTTGGCAGTCGACATCGAACTCGAAGCGACAGTTATTCCATTGCGGCAGTGTGCCCGGGAATTGGCGCAAAAAACCGCTAGCGGAATGACCTCGTCTGAGCCCCCGGTGCATAAATTTCACGGTATAGCGGGGCTCGTCCCAGTCCAAACGGCGCTGTCCTTTTGCGAGCGAACTGTTGCCGGTGGTGAAGGAGAAGAATTGCCTCGACATGGTAACCCCATAGATCAGGTTTCCCGAGGCCCTTGCTCTTTTCGCGACGGGATGAACCGTACGGCCCGGTCACACTATTGTAGTGCAGTCATCAGCGATGGGCAATGAAAACGGCTTGTCCCCTCTCTTATCCGCCGATGAGGTCAACGAATCAAGTGAGGACAGCAACCGTGCCGCCGAGAACGAGGTGCTGCTTTCTTCTTCAAACGCCCTGTTCGGCATGAGCCCTTTGGCCGGCGTAGGCCGGGATGGTTTTGACTCTGCCGCTCCGGCGGCCCTGAGGCTGGACGGAAATCGAAGTGGAGGTGACCGCTTCATCGAGCAGTTCGGTGGCGCCGTAAATATCCCGGACCACGGATGGGGTGAGCCGGGTCGGCAGATCATCAAAGACGATCTCCCCCTTGAGCATGCCGATCACCCGGTCGCAGTAGGTTCTCGCGGTATCAAGGGTATGCAGGTTGCAGATCACCGTCAGCTGGTCGCGGTCGCGGATTTCGCGCAGGGATTTCATCACCACTTCGGCACTGAGCGGGTCAAGAGAGGCAATCGGTTCGTCGGCCAGGACCATTTTCGGTTTCTGCATCAGGGCCCGGGCGATGGCGACCCGCTGCTGCTGCCCTCCAGAGAGGGTCTCCGCCCGCTGCAGGGCCTGATCGACGATGCCCAGCCGGTCGAGGGCGGCCAGGGCCTCCTCAACCATCCGGCGGCCGAAAATGTTGAAGATGCTTTTTAGGGTACTGTGGCCGTTGAGCCGGCCGAGCAGCACGTTGGTCACCACATCGAGGCGGGGAACCAGGTTGAACTGTTGAAAGATCATCGCGCAGTCCCTCTGCCAGCGCCGTTTTTCCGCCCCTTTCAGGGCAAGAATCTCCCGGCCGTTGACCACGATGCTGCCGGTACTGGCCTCGGTCAACCGGTTGATCATCCGCAGCAGGGTCGATTTGCCGGCCCCGGAAGGGCCAATGATACCGACCATCTGCGGTTGGTCGATGGCGAAAGAGGCGGCGTTAACCGCGGTCACTTTGCCGAAATTTTTGGTAAGACCTGAAACTTTCATAGAATTTTCCTTCCGGTATGAGGAGTTGATGACACACTACGCCAGCTGCTGGCTAACTGGCCTGCTTGATCGCCTCGCTGCCCTGGATCAGGCGTCTGCGTAATCGAGTGGAGATGCTGTCCATGATCATCACCAGACCGATGGTAAGAAGGATCAGATAGAGAACGTTTTCCCAGTCGCGCTGGGTGTTCATGGTCTCGACCAGCAGCAGTCCGATGCCTCCGGCGCCGAGGGCACCGATTATTGTCGCCGAGCGGACATTGGATTCCAGGTAGTAGAGGCCCTGGGAGACAAAAATCGGGATGATCTGCGGGATCACTCCGAAGCGGTAGAACTGCCAGCGGTTGGCGCCGGTGGAACGAACCCCTTCCATCTGTTTGTTGTCGACATTTTCCAGGGCTTCGGAGAAGAGTTTGCCGAGAGAGCCGGTATCGGTAAAGGCGATTGCCAGGGCACCGGTGAGTGGCCCGAGGCCAAAAGCGCGGATAAAGATCAGTGACCAGATAAGGAAGTCGATCCCGCGGAGAAAGTCAAAGAGCCGGCGAACCGCAAAGCGCAGGGTCTGTGACGGGGTAAAATTGCTTGCCGCCAGCACCGCCAGGGGCAGGCCGACCAGGGCGGCGGTCAGGGTGCCGAGCACCGCCATCAGCAGGGTTTCAAGCAGGGCGGTAAAGACATGGCCGTGCTGCCAGTCTGGATTGGTCCAGAAGGTGTTGAAGATCAGCTTCCAGTTGGGGATATCGGGTTGGAGGCGCTGCTCGGACATGGCGAGAGCGAAGAGTTCGCTGAATGAGTAGCCGGTCAGTGCCGAGCGAAAGGGAAAAAAGAAATTCTCCCAGCCAGGGAAATAGCGGTGCACTTCGATCCTTGCCTTGGAAACCTGGACCCGGCGGCTGAGGGTGGGACGGGCATCGAATTTTGCGGCAGAGGCCTGCAGCCAGTCCGGCGCGGCCAGACCTTCCGGCAGACGGGTGATGACCTCACCGTCCGTCACCTCCACCTCGATTGTCCCGTAATCAGGGACCACCATCCGCACCAGTCGGTGGTCGATTTCCACGTGGTATCCTTTGCCAAGAGCAATTTGGGCGCCTTCGTCACTTTGCTCAATCCACTCTGGGGGAGTCTGGTAGGTAGCGGTCCGCTCCCCTTCAATGGCAATGCTCAAATCATCGCCTGCTCCACGCAGATTTTTGGTGACATGGACCTTATGGGCAAAGGCATCGGTGGCGAGCAGGGTGGCCCGTTGCGGCTGGGCCCCGGCAATCAGTCCGGCAAGGTTGAATGAAGAAAAAACCACCAGCAGATAAAGCAGGACCAGCAGGGTCCCGGCAATACTGATCAGGCTGTTGCGCCGAATAGCCCGCCAGGCCAGGGTGGAGGAAGCGGGGGAGAGATCGGCGGTAATTGTTGCGGCGTTCATCCTGGCTCCCTCAGGCGGGCTGTTTGCCGACGACCAGACGACGGCGCATCGACGAGGAGGTTTGGTCGATGACAAATATCGACAGGATCAAGAGCAAGAACAGGGCGGCGGTTTCCGCCCCTGCTCCCTGTCCCCAGCCGATGGTCCGTCGCAGTTCGGTGCCGATCCCGCCGGCGCCGACAAAACCGAGTATCGCCGAGGCCCGGACATTGATCTCGAAACGGAGCATGAAGTAGCTGAGATAGTTGGGCAATACCTGGGGCAGGACTCCGAAGCGCATCCGCTGCAGCCAACTGGCGCCACAGGAGTGCAGCCCTTCAACGGGCTTGCTGTCGACGTTTTCGTTGACCTCGGAAAACAGCTTGCCGAGTGCTCCGGCGGTGTGGAAAGCCACGGCAATCATCGCCGGTACCGGCCCGGAACCCAGGATGAAGATGAGAAACAGGGCGATGATCAACTCCGGAAAGGCCCGCATCGCATCCATCATCCGGCGGACCAGCGGGATAACTATCTGCGGTTGAACCCCGAGGTTGTTCGAGCCGAGAAAGGCCAGGACCACCGCCGCCGCCCCGCCGAGCAGGGTGGCAGCACCGGCAATGTTCAGCGTTTCGATCAGGGCCGGCAAAAATCGGAGAAGCAGAGGGAAAAAGGCCCCACCGGCATGCCACGCCTCCAGGACGATCTCCCCGGGGTATTCAAAGAATTTTTCCAGGCCACTGATGAAACTGCCGGAATTCATCTGGTTGGCCAGCCCGTAGCCGCTGATCAGGATCGCCAGGAGCACCAGAATAACCGTCGCGGAATAGAGGCGGCGCCTTTTTTCCATTGCAAGTATTTCGAGATGGATCGAATCGGTGGCCATTGCTTCTTTTTTCTCCACGAAACGTCAAAAGAGCCGGTCGCTCAGGCGTGGCGGCCGGCTCTTTCGGCAATGCGCCCGGTTATTCCGATTTTGCCAGGCGAGCGGCGATGATGCTCAGGTAGTCATCATGGTCGATCGGGGCGATTCCCTTCACTTTGCCGGCCATGAAGCCATAGGCACACTCCGGATCCATTGAAGCCATACTGGCAAGCATACCGGTAATCTTCAGTTTGACCGATTCCGGCAGATCCTTGCGCAGGACGATCGGTCCTTCCGGGATCAGCTTTGAACGCCAGATCTCCTGGATCTGGGTCATGTCAACCAACCCGGCATCGGCAGCTTTGCGCAGGGCACCGCTGTTATATCCGTCGACCCACTCACCCAGGCCGTCGGCCCAGGTGACTCCAGCGTCGATATCGCCGTTGAATACGGCAACGATAGTCTGCTCGTGACCGCCGGTGAACTTGACCTCTTTGAAGTACTCACCGGATTTCATGGCATACCCTGCCTGGGGGATTTCAATCGACGGGATGAGATAGCCCGAGGTGGAATTGGGGTCACCAAAACCAAAGACCTTGCCCTTCATGTCAGCCAGGCTTTTAATGCCGCTGTCGACCCGGGCAAAACCGACGGCATAGTAGCCAAACGACCCGTCTTCGTTGATCTTGGTGAGCACCGGGACTACCGCGTCCGGATTGGTGGTGTATACCTTGGCGTAAGCTGATGCTCCCAGCCAGGCCATATCAAGGTTGCCGCCGAGCAACCCTTCAATCACCCCGTTGTAGTCGGCAGGGGCAAAAATTTTGGTTGGCACCCCGAGGACCTCCTCTGCCTTGACCCGGACGCAGTCGTTGGAACGGAGCCGATCTGAGGCATTTTCACCGCCAAGAACACCAATTCTGAATTCAGTTATCGTTTCAGCCGCCAGAGCGTTTCCGGCGACAAGGGTGCCCGCAAGCAGGGCGGTGGCAAAAATGGTTTTTCCCTTCATGATTTCTCCTTAGGTTGTTTATGGAAAATGGCGGTTTGCCAGACAGGCCGGACAATCGACCGAGCCCAGCATCGTTCTGCCGATAACGACAGCCGCACTAGACCAGGCTTTTGTTTTCCTCGGGTTAGCGGGCGATTAAAATTACAATTGGCCAATTTTTACCAGCCAACCTGCCGAACGCTTCGGAAAAGGGGATTCTCCCTGGACCTTAGTCGCGCAGGCCAAGGGCTTGGCACAGCGCCAACCAGAAAAAACTTGCCGAATCAAGGGGGAATATTTAGCTTAATCACGGTAGTGGTTTCAGCCGTGTTTTGTGGGGCTGCGGACCAGTGCCAAGCATGAAGAATATTGCCCGCGCCATCTGCCGGATGGCCGATAATGACAACCGACCAGGAGCAAAGATGCCCTTAGAAATTGACAGATCGGAGCAGGACAGCCACCTGCCCCATGTTAAAGACGATCCGCTGATCAATATTCTCCACCGGATAATTCGTGGGGGGATTCGTCTGCTCGCCTGTCTGATGGTCCTGGTGATTTTCTGGTGTATCGCCGATGTCGGGCTGGTTTTGTACCAGCGCCTGCTCAGCCCGCCTTTTCTGCTGCTTGCGCTTGGCGACATTTTTGCGGTTTTCGCCGCCTTTCTCGCCGTGCTCATTGCCATTGAGATTTTTGCCAATATCACCCTTTACCTTCGGGAAGATGTTATTCAGGTGCGCCTGGTTATTGCCACCGCCCTGATGGCGATTGCCCGAAAGGTGATTGTTCTCGACCTCGATCAGCTGGAACCGATGTATCTTTTTGCCATCGGGGCAATTGTTCTTGCCCTGGGTATTACCTACTGGCTGGTATCAGCAAAATGCAAAGCCTGCCCAACTGACTGATTCGGGCAACCTTTTGCTTGGGAGACTATGGTACAAATCGACCACGGCCACGCTTCCCAGCACGGCTATAGCAGATTCGGGCTGGTTTTTAGTCTGTTGCCTGCAATGCTGTTTCTCTTCTTCCTCTCCTGCTGGCCGGACATTGTTCAGGGGAGGGCCTTGGTTGTCGATTGGCCCTGGGTACCCAGTCTTGACCTTTTTCTCCGCTTTCGACTGGATGGCCTGAGCCTGCTCTTTGCCCTGATCGTCAGCGGAGTCGGCACCTTTGTCAGCCTCTACAGCGCCGGCTACATTGCCGGGCATCGTCACCACCGCCGCTTTTTCTGCTATCTCCATGCCTTCATGCTGGCGATGCTCGGTCTGGTCCTCGTCGACAATCTGCTGCTGCTTTTTGTCTTCTGGGAGGCCACCACGGTCTTCTCCTACCTGCTGATCGGCTTTGACCACGAGTCGGAATCCGCCCGGGAAAACGCCCGGCAAAGCCTGCTGATCACCGCCGGCGGCGGCCTGGCCCTGCTGATCGGCATCATCCTGCTGAAGATCGCCGGCGGTTCCTACACCATCAGCAGCTGGCTGGCGGGGGGGGATCAGATCAGGGAACATCTCCTCTACCCTTTTATTTTTGTAGCGATTTTCCTCGGAGCGATAACCAAGTCGGCCCAGTTCCCCTTCCATTTCTGGCTGCCCAACGCGATGAGCGCACCGACCCCGATCAGCGCCTTTCTTCACGCGGCAACCATGGTCAAAGCCGGAGTCTATCTACTGATGCGCTTTCATCCGCTGCTTGGCGGGACGGTGACCTGGATGGCCACCCTGGTGGTGATCGGCGGAATTACTGCGGTCTGGGGTGCGGTTCAGGCCCTTGGCCCCCGTGA
>JAZBOD010000396.1:0-16331 GCA_036350955.1 Desulforhopalus sp.
GGAAAAGGCTGACCAGCTCGGCGGGTTGCTCAGAGAGCTCAACCTCCTTGATCAAGGCGGATCGGCAGCCGATCAGGTTGCCGCCCTGGCGGCCAGGGTCGCCGGCCTGGCGGGAGTGACCATTTTCACCGGGGCCCAGGTAGCCGCAATCACTGGCTACATCGGCAATTTCAACGTTTCGATCAGCCAGAATGAGACCACCATCGAAGATATGGTCGGCTGCATTGTTGTCGCCACCGGAGCGGTACCGCTGATTGAACCGGGACTGCTCGGCCATAACGGCAAAACGGTGATAACCCAGATGGAACTGGAACGGCGGCTGAAGAAGGGCACCCTCCAGGCAACCCGGATTGTCATGATCCAGTGCGCTGGTGCCCGCAACAGCGAACGGGAGTACTGTTCTCGAATCTGTTGTGCCACGGCGGTAAAAAACGCCATGCAGATCAAGCGGAAATCGCCACTGACCGATATCCGGGTTCTCTATCGCGATATGCAGATGTATGGTGACGAAAAAGAAAAGATGCTTTGGGACGCTCGCGGCTTGGGGATTGGTTTTGAAGTGTATGACCCCCGGCAGAAGCTTGAGGTGGGCGACGGAAAAGTGATTTTCCATCAGGCAGTAATGGGCCAGACCAAAGAGCTGGACTGTGACCTGGTGGTGCTCTCCACCCCGCTGGTGGCCCGCCAGGATGCCGGAAAAGTTGCCGGCCTGCTTCGGGTCCCCAGCGATAAAAACGGCTTCTTTCTCGAAGCCCATGCCAAACTTCGGCCACTGGATTTTGCCGCCGACGGCGTCTTTGTCTGCGGGAGTGCCCGCTACCCCGCGACCTCTGTGGAAGCACGAACCCAGGGAATGGGCGTCGCTTCGCGAATCGGGGCGATTTTATTTAAGGACCGGCTGATTAAAAGTGCCATCGTCGCCTACATCGACAAAGAATCCTGTGTCGGCTGCATGGGCTGCCTCAATGTCTGCCCCTATCAGGCAATCAGATACAACACCGCCGAAAGGGTCTGCGAGGTACAGGAGATCTTGTGTAAAGGCTGTGGTAACTGCGCGGCAACCTGTCCCTCGCAAAGTGCAATTTTACGAGGCTACAAACCGGAACAGCTCCTCGCCCAGATCAGGGCGATGTAAGGCAGCCTGCTCTTGAACAATCTCGGTGGTGGAGATCAATGCCTTGGATACTCTGTCACCATACGAAATGAGATACATTTTCGACGTACCGGAGAAAGGGCCCGGTTACCAGAGCATATCGACCGGGCTGGACAACAGGTGACATAGGCATACAGAAGGCTGGCTACACTTTCAATTCAACAAGGACTTCGGTTATGACAGACGACATATTTGAACCCAAGATTGTTTGTTTTCTCTGCACCTGGTGAGCATACGCAGCTGCTGACCTGGCTGGGGTCAGTCGTTTGCAGTACCCGGCGAATGTCCGTACCGTCCGGGTGATGTGTAGTGGCAGTGTTTCACCGCACCATATCCTTCTCGCCTTCCAACGGGGGGTTGATGGGGTTTTTGTCGGTGGCTGACACCTGGGCGAATGCAATTACCTGTATGGTAATTATTCCGCCCAGAAGCGAGTCACCGTGGTTCAGGAGATGCTCCAGTTCAGCGGCATCGAAGCGGCAAGACTCCGCGCCGGCTGGGTCTCTTCTGCCGAAGCCCCGGAACTTGTCCATGAATTTACCACGTTTATTGAAGAACTGCGGGCACTAGGTCCATCACCGCTGAAAAACGATTTCCGCAAAGAACTGGTGTAACAGGCCATAAAGCGCCTGCGTGGGGTTACTATGATTGACGTTATACGAAAGAGAGTGGAAGAGCTTCTCGAATCAGGAGAAATTTCCGGCTTTTTAGGGCTTGCCCGGCAAAATGGCCATATCGCACCTCGCCTCTATCAAAAAGGTGATGATCTCAGCGAGATGTCCTTGGGGGATCACCTGCAGCCCGGCGATGCCCGTTACCCTCTGAACAAGTATTTGATCAATCTCTACAAGGCTTACCCGGAGAAAACCTTTGGCGTGCTGGTAAGGGGCTGCGACGACAGAGGGCTCAAGACCCTCTACACCTGGAACCAACTCACCCCGAACAGAGTAGTGCCGGTGGGCATCACCTGTCCACAGGAACTCGCCGATCGCTGTGAATGCGCTAAGCCCTATCCAGACGAGATCATTGCCGGCGAAAAGGCTCTGCCTGGAGAGGCCAGGTCGGTGGCTGCCCTGGAAGCTCTTCCCGTCGGCGACCGTTTTACCTACTGGATGAATGAGTTCGTCAAATGCATCAAATGCTACGGCTGCAGCAATGTCTGCCCGATGTGTTTCTGCAACGAATGCAGCCTGAAATGCGACGATCTCGTCAAACGAGGGGAATTACCCCCGGAGATTCCGACCTTTCACCACATCAGAGCTATGCATATGGTCGGACGCTGCATTGACTGCGGCCTCTGCGAAGAGGCGTGCCCGT
This sequence comes from Desulforhopalus sp., assembly GCA_036350955.1. GTDB lineage: Bacteria > Desulfobacterota > Desulfobulbia > Desulfobulbales > Desulfocapsaceae > Desulforhopalus_A. Next base: position 2,471 of record JAZBOD010000396.1, read on the forward strand.
CAACCATTCCTCTACGGACCCTGTATAAGAAGATGAACGACATAATGGTCGACAAATTTGACTATACCACCGGAATCCGTCGCGGCCAGAGGTCACCACTGAATATGCTGGAACCTGTCGAGGGTCATAAATAGCAAGGGAGTCGCCATGGATTACCAAACTGTACTCACCACCTGTACCTATTGCGGCTGCGGCTGCAACTTCTTCCTCGAAGTCCTTGACGGAGAACCGATCGGTACCATTCCCTGCAAAACCAGTCCGGTGAACGAGGGCAAACTCTGCATCAAAGGCTGGAACGTCCACGAGTTTGTCCGCCACGAAAAGCGCCTCACCACCCCGCTGCTCAGAAAAAACGGCAAACTGGAAGAGGTCTCCTGGGAGGAGGCACTGACCACCACTGCCGCCCGGCTCAAGGCGATCAAGACCGAACACGGTGCCGACGCCATCGGCTTTCTTACCTCGGCCAAGGTCACCAATGAAGAGAACTATCTCCTGCAGAAGTTTGCCCGGGCGGCGGTAGGTACCAACAACGTCGACCACTGCGCCCGCCTCTGACACTCCTCCACTGTGGCAGGTCTTGCCGCAGCTTTTGGAAGTGGCGCAATGACCAACTCGATGGCCGAGTTTGAGCAGGCCGACTGCATTTTCATTATCGGCTCCAACACCACTGTGGCCCACCCGCTGATTGCCACCCGCATATTTCGGGCCAAGAAGAACGGGGCGAAGATCATTGTCGCCGACCCGCGCAAAGTTCATATCTCCGAGATCGCCGACATCCATGTCAACCAAAGGATGGGCACCGATGTCGCCCTGCTCAACGGGATCATGCATGTCATTCTCGAGCAGGGGTGGCAGGACCAGGCCTATATTGATGCCCAGACTGAGGAGTTTGAATCGTTTAAAAAAATCATTACCGCTTTTACCCCGGAGATGGCAGCCGAAATCACTGGGGTGGCAGCCGAGGATATCAGGGCGATCGCTGAGACCTTCGGCACCGCCGACAAAGCTTCTCTGGTCTACTGTATGGGAATCACCCAGCACACCACCGGGGTGGACAACGTCAAAACCCTTGCCAACCTGGCGATGCTCACCGGCAACCTGGGCCGGGAGTCGGTCGGGGTCAATCCCCTGCGCGGGCAGAACAACGTCCAGGGGGCCTGCGATATGGGAGGGCTGCCCAATGTGTTCACCGCCTATCAGCCTGTGACCAGTCCGGCCGCGGCCGAGAAATTTTCTGCGGCCTGGGGAGGCGTGGAACTCTCACAAAAGATCGGCCTGACCATTCCGGGGATGCTTGAGGGCCTCGACAACGGCAGTGTCAAAGCGCTGTATGTTCTTGGAGAAAATCCGGTGGTCAGTGACCCCGATGTAACCCACGTGAAAAAATCTCTGCAAAAGGCTGAATTCCTGGTAGTCCAGGACATATTCCTCACCGCCACCGCAGAACTGGCCGATGTTGTCCTGCCGGGGGTCTCCTTTGCCGAAAAGGATGGCACCTTTACCAATACTGAACGGCGGGTCAGTCGGGTGCGCCAGGCGGTTCTGCCCAAAGGGGAGGCGCGCCAGGACTGGCAGATCATTCAGGAGATCTCCTCCCGGTTTGGCTATCCGATGGCATATGCTTCACCCGAGGAGATCTTTACCGAGATGGCCGGGTTGACCCCCTCCTATGGCGGTATCACCTTTGCCCGGCTTGAGGGAGTAGGGCTGCAATGGCCTTGCCCGGCGACCGACCACCCAGGCACTCGCTATCTCCATAAAGGAAAGATTGCGCGGGGCAAAGGGCTGTTTCACCCCATCGCCTTTCTCCCCCCAGCGGAGGTGGTCACTGCCGAATATCCTTACTGGTTTTCCACCGGCCGGGTTTTTGCCCATTACCACACCGGAACGATGACCCGTAACTCGCCAAGCCTGCATAACGAAATTGAGGAAGGGTTCATCGAGATTAACGCCGCCGATGCGGAAAAACTCGAGGTTCGTGACGGGGACATGGTGGTCGTCAGCTCACGCCGGGGATCGGTGCAGACCAAGGCACAGATCACCAAGCGGATTGAACCCGGTTCGGTGTTTATGCCGTTTCATTTTATCGAAAGCTGCGCGAATATCCTCACCAACACCGCCCACGACCCGATCTGCAAAATCCCCGAATTAAAGGTCTGCGCGGTTAATCTGGCCAAGGCGGCCTGAGGCGCAAAGCGCAGCAGCGACGAGATCGCCGCAGCCCGGGCACGGTGAGGGAAAATCTTTGCTCAGCCTCCCCAGGGCATTTGGGTATATTGCTGAAAAACCCGGTCGTGGAGATCTTTAAAGAGAGATTCGTGACCACGCTCCCATCGGGCTAGAGTGGTAAAGACCTGCTGCGCCCGACCGGTGGCTTTGGCTGCAGCCATCTCATAAAATTCTGAGAGATCGCGCTCGATAAGAAAGGCGGTGCGGAGGACGGCCACGTCGGGAATCATCGATTCAAGCAGAGACTGGTCTAACAGTTCTTTGCGGGCACGTTTTTCGAACCAGTCGTCATCGGTTAACGGGGATCCTTCCGCCGGCCCCTCCTCGGATATCGACATATTCCGCTTAATGAACTCGATATGCTTGAGTTCCTCTTCGGCGAGTTTCCGGAACACCTCGGCGGCGGCGGCATGAGCAGCCTTGTCGGCATTGGCAGTGAAGAACTGGTAGCCCTCCTGCTCCCGTTGTAAGGCATACTCATAGATTTTCTGCACGTTCATGAAATCCCTCCTCGACCTGGTGAGTAAATGACCCTGCCGCCATTCGTCCCCTGCGTCCGGTCGCAGATCTCTCTTCAGCGAACAGGGGGGGCAGATGTGTTGCGCTTTCTCTACCTAACCGCCAAGCAGGCTAACTCGTCACCTGGATTTTTGCAAATTTTTTCCTGAGTTCGGACAAAACTCAGCTGAGGAAACAGCGGAATATATTCTGTGATCTTTGGGCAGAAGTCAACCCTTGATCTGAAGAGGTGCCACCACAAGTGACACAATCCGAGATGATCAAGCCTTGGTAGAGGCTGAAGTGCTGTTGAGCGAGGCCAGCACTCGATTAATCAAGCCACGCTCACTTTCCAGTGGCGGGCGCTTATCGACGCGATAGAAGACAGTACTTCCCATACGGCTGGCCCGAGTGAATTGGACCACCTCGTATCCTTGTTCACCGCCCAGATGATCTTCAACCCACAAAACTCTTTCGATCTCCAGAGAGAAATCAGCGCAGATCTGTTTGGCGAATTTTTCCGGACTGGCCGATATCGATTGTCCCTCACCGGTTCCGGAAAAGAGGCAGATATGGCTTTTCAGATGTTTGACTTTAGGCGATAGACTCGAACAGGAAAAAATTTTCAAATCATAGGAACCGCCAAACCAGGCAATCGGCTGGCGATTGTCCTTTCTTGTACCATCCCAGCAGTACCGACCGTTAAAGATTGCCATAGCACCCCGATGCTGACCGTAAAATTCTATGGGCGGAGACGCCACCAGGCGCCTCCGCCCACTATAGCCGATATCAGGCCGACGCATCAAGTGATCGCCGGTCCGCCATATCGAGCAGGACCCTCTCCCGGGTCCGGTCGATTCCCAGCTGTGCCCGTTTTTTATCGATATGGGCAATCATCAGCCTGGCCATCTCTTTCGGATCATTGGCAAACCCCCATTTGCCAAAACCAAGATTTTCCAGATCTTCAAAGAGATGCTTTTCAAATTTTGTCCCTTTGGTTATCGGAAAGGTATGGCCAAACACCACGTAGATCCCGGAGGCGACAAAGTAGTGGCCGATGGCAATCGCCTTTTCACTCATCCACTCCGGGGCACATCCGGCAGCGGGAAGGTCAGCGAGGGAATCACCAAGACCACCGGTCCGGACCATCTCTGACGCGGCGACGAGAATACGGCTGTTGTCGACGCAGGAACCAAGTCCCAGAACCGGGGGCATCCCTACTGTCTCACATACTTCAGCAAGTCCCGGGCCAGCAAGGGCCGCCGCCCCAGGGCCGGTCAGGCCGGCTTTGGCCAGAGCCATTTGCGAGCAGCCGGTCTGCAGCACCAGGACATCGTTGCGGATCAACTCCTTGACCAGTTCGACATGGGAGTAGTCCTGTTTCGAGCGGGGGTTGGTGCAGCCAACCACTCCTGCCACCCCGCGGATCCTGCCGTTGATGATATTTTCGTTGAGTGGGGTGTAGCTGCCACGGAAAGAGCCCCCCAACATATAGTTGATATATTCATAGGAAAATCCATGCACCCCGCGGCTGGTCTTTTTCGGGATCCGTACCGGTTTTTTCCGGGTTTTAAAGCGGGTGATTGCCTTGATGATGATCTCCTCAGTGCACTGCAAAGGATCATGCTCGTCCAGTTGAATGTGCAGCGCACCTTCAATTTTCGCCCGGTAGTTGGTGGTGATAAAGGGGGTGTCGTAAAAATCGGCAACCCGCTTGAGATCCTGTTTGATGCACTGGATATCAACCGTCATCGCATCCACCGCTCCGGTCACCAGAACCGCCTCGGTACTGGAGAAGTTTCCGGCGTGGGGCAGACCGTGGCGGCTCATGACATCGAGTCCGGAACAGCACATCCCCACCAGATTGATCCCCTTGGCCCCAGCACTCTTGGCCATCTCTTTCAGTTCGGCATCAGCTGCAGAAATAAGCATGGCCTCGAGGAGAATCGGCTCGTGCCCATGAACGATGATATTGACCTGATCCTCCTTGAGTACCCCCATATCGACCTCGATTTCCACCGGGGAGGGGGTCCCGAAAAGGATATCGGAGATGTCGGTTGAGACCATCGATCCGCCCCAACCGTCCGCCAGGGCCGTCCGGGAAATCTGTTTGGTGATATTTTCGTAATCCTGATCGACGCCAATGGCGGTACGGTGCATCATTTCCATGATTTCCCGCATCGCCCCGCGTGGGACAATACCGGCCGCCCGCCAGAGTTCGAGAGTCTTCGGCGGAACCCGTTTGACGTTGGGGATCTCCCCTTCCACCTGGGTGTAGGTCCGCTCCAACTCATGATAAAGATCCAGGGCGACATCGTTTAATTCCCTCCCCTCCGTGGGAATATCCAGAGATGCTGCGATCTCATAGAGTTTGATCGGGTCTTGAATTTTGAACTCCTTGACTTTGCCATTGATCACATCGCGGAACAATTCGAGCATCGCCATACCGTGATCGGTATGGGCGGAAGTACCGGCGGCGACCATCCGGCCAAAATTTCGGGCCAGAATAGTATCGACCGTAGCACCACAGACCCCGACCCGATCGTAGGGACTATTGGTGTTCATCCGGCACGGTCCCATCGAGCAGTGTTTGCAGCAGGCGGACTGCTCTCCAATTGGGCAGGCCTTCAGCGCCTGGGCACGATCAAAAAGAAGCGAGACACCATCTTCTCTTGCCTTGGTGATCATTTGCGCGGTTGATTCGCAGATCGTCAGGTCTTCTACCTTGATTAAATCGAGTGGCTTAGCCATGTTACCTCCTGGTACAAGGGTGAAAGGATACAGGGCGTTGCCCTGGGGAGGAGATGAGCATAAATCTCAAATGGGAAACCTTCTCAATATAGCTATACACCACAATGTGCCATTGTCAAGGTTTTTGCACAAGCCAAAAAACCTGGTAGTGGAGGGTGTTCAGCGGTGAGGCGAGGACGGAGGCGAATGAGGATCGGCTGTTCTCCCGGCAAGCGTTACCTGCGACGGGAGAACCCCGGTTGATGAAGAGTAAAGCACAAAGAGCGGTTTTCAGTTTTCCAAGGCGGTCAAGGCGGCGACAATCTGCTGCAGTTCTGCCGGGGCCTGGCCGATATCTTCGAAGGGCCGACGCGCTTCCCGGTCGGCGGCGACAATTTCATCGTCTTCAGGGAGGAAACCGAGTATTTCAAAATCACTCAGACTCGAACGGATAAGTTCCTCGTCTGCCTCACCGCGAAGCCGATTGCCAAGAATCAGGGTTCTCTGAATGCCTATGTCCCTACCTAGCCGGCGAATGGTCTCCGCTGCAGCCCGGCTGCGGGCACCAGGGTTGACCACTATGATCAACGCATCAACTGAAGCGGAGGTCGCCCGGCCAAGATGCTCGACTCCAGCCTCCATATCCATGATGACGATATCGTCACGAACCAGTACCAAGTGGTTCATCAGCGCTTTCAGCACCGTCGCCTCGGGACAGATACAGCCGGAGCCGCCACTCTGTACTGTACCCATCACCAGCAGTTTGACCCGGTCTCTTTCAAGAGAAAAGCGATCTGGAATATCGTCAACCTTCGGGTTGAGGGCAAAAAAGCCGCCCATAGTCCCTGGCTTGGCTCCGGTTCGCTCGGCAATCAACTCGGTAAGCTTGGATATCGGAGTTATCGGGGTCTTTTCGGAAATCCCCAGCGCAGCGGCCAGATTGGCAACCGGATCAGCATCTATGGCAATAACTTTGTTCCGGCTGTCAGCTGCCAGGGATCTGGCCAACAGAGCGGTTACCGTGGTTTTCCCCACTCCACCCTTGCCACCTATCGCAATTTTCAGACTCACCTTGACCTCATTTCCTCAAGATTATTAGCTTAAAAATCCATTTCTTGTTTTACAGAATGAATTTCGGCAAAGTAGCTCTCCCCTCTGCTGTGGAGGGGAGGAGAACTCGCACGGAAGAGAACGATCGTTATCCCCCTGACTCAATCTTTGATCAGTTGCCCCTGCCCGTCAACCAGCGTAACAGTAAAACCGTTGGCGGTCGCCGTCTCTTGCAGTTCCTCGATATGAATCGCCTGCAGTTCGTACTTTTTGCCCTTTTCCCGCGGCAGACTGAGGAAACAGTCGTTGGCATCCTCCCGGCTGCGAAAGGCGGGAATCAGCCGCAACTGGTCTTTTTCGTCAGCCAGGCCAAGAAAGGTTTCCCCCGGGCCAGGATCACAGACAAAAACATAAACCCAACCCTGTTTGTGTGCTTCTTCAGCCATAATCTCTCCTTGGGCCATCCACCATGACAGCATTCAATTGCCTTTACCTTCGGCAAAAAATCCATTTGGAAGGTGAAATTATCAATACCGCATTCACTTGTAAGCATCGTCGCTGTAAAAAAAAGCCCCAACCACAAGGGTTGGGGCTTTTTTGGGGATACGTACTTTGAGACAGACTCATTTCTTAAAAAACCAGAAATCAGTCTGTAAGGTACTGCAGCGGGCTGACGCCCGCAAAAAAACAATAATCCCCTCCCACTGCAGAGGGGATAAGTACCTTGAGACAGACTCATTTCTAAAAAACAAGAAATCAGTCTGTAAGGTACTAAATATCCAGGTAAGAATCGGAAAAGAGGTTTTCCCCGGTGATTACCCTGACGGTCTTGACATAATCTGCCAGCTCTTTTGAGAGGCTGGAGAGTTCCGGGGCAGTTCCGTCCATTGCCTGGTACACTACATCGACGATATCCTGGCGACGGCCTTTGGCAACATCGGTAAGCGTGGTGTCAAGTGGGTCAGAGATAACCGACTTCATCCCGTACCGACCAAGCATCACCATGTAGGTGGTATTGAGAATCGGACGGAGATGAACCGGCGGCCCGTTGGAAATGTTGGAGAGGCCGCAGGTGGACATCGCCCCGGGGGCAATATCTTCAAGCATCATCTGGAAATTGAGCAGGGAGACACACTGCGCCTGCTGAATATTGACCGGGGTGACAATACCGTCGACCCAGATTTTTTCATTGGGGATCCCGGCCTCGTTAGCGGCGTAAAGCAGCTCCACCGCCAGGGCGGCCCGCTCGTTCTCATCACGGGGCAACCCATCAGGTCCCCACATCAGCGCAACGATATCCGCCTCGTACTTGGCGGCCATCGGTAACATCACCGTATAGCGCTCCGGACGGGCCATAATCGAGTTGACAATATGAGGTTTGCCGGCAGGTTTGAGCACTTTGAGTCCCTCTTCAATGGCGGCGATGTTGGAGGTATCGAGGAGGAGCGGGATTTCCGGAACCACCTCCTGTACCACCTGACATACCCAGGGCATCAGTTCATGGCCATCTTTTTTGGCCGGGCCGAGATTGATGTCGATGTAGTCCATGCCGAGCTTCTGCTGCTCGAGGACCTCTTCCTGGATCGGTTTCGGGTCACGCTCCCGGTACGCCTTACCGATCACTTTGGAAATAACATTGAGGCTCTCGCCAAAAAGAATCATGTTTCTCTCCCTGTTAAAATTATTGGTTCAACCCTGCTCCACTCTTCCGCCGTCTAGACAAACCGCCTGCTAAAGAACCACACAGCCGGCTTCTTTGCTGCAAAGAAGCCGGCCTAGGATAGATCAGAAGAGTTAGCGACTCTTCAGAAAACCTGCAATATGGGCAGCTTCACGGGGACCAACGATAATGGTCCAGCCGGGAAGCTCTTCCTCGACATCGCCGGCAATGGCAGCGGCGTAGCCGGGAATGATCAGTTCGGTATGTTTGACCTTGTCCATTATGCCGCTTTTCTTGACAAAGGCGCCAACATCATCACCGCCGAACTTGCCGGCGGCCCAGGCGGTAAGGACCGAGAGTCCCTCGGAGTCCTTGATAAGCAGCCAGGCTGGAACCTTGCTGGCCTCGATCTCGCCGGAGACGATAAAGTAGGTCAGGGCGAAGTTGGTGGTCACCAGTACCGGCGAATTCTCATCCGGGTTGCCAATCTCAAATATCCCTTCGGTAACCGTCATCGGTCTCTGCGGATCGGTGAAGATATTCAGCCGCTCGAGCAGCAGCGGGAATATCACTTCGGTGGTCAGCTCGGACATCACCACGATGCCGCCGTATTTGGCAACAAAAAGACCGGCGATCATTCCCTCCATTTCAATACTGGTGGCCATTTCGCAGGGGAAGGTAATGGTCGGGAAACCAAGACTCCGGTTGCCGGCCTTCAGGGCAGCTCGACGAATGGCTACCTGGTCTTCAAGCGCCTGCTTGATTTCCCGAGCCCCGGAGTCAAGCACCAGGTCCTTGAGGCCCATTGCCGTCAGTTTTTCGGTGAGGGCAATCAAACCGTCGATGGAATCCGCTCGGACTGCCAGGGGCAGTTCGTGGTCCAAAGCAATCTTGCCGTAGACCTCAACATTGTCGGCGGTTGCCGCATAGATCAGTGGCCGTTTGAATCCGGCGGTGGCTACTGCACCGTTGATCACCTCTGCCTTGTCGCTCATCAACACCAGGTTGAATTCGGAGGTTTCAGCAATCAGTTTGGCCAGCGCGGCAAAAGCCACGCCATCGCCGTTGACATCTTTTAGGGCAACCAGTTCCGGGCGGAGATTAAGGCCCACCCTTTCGTACTGCAGGGCATTCCATCCTTTGAGCAGGTTGGTAACATCCGCCTCCGCTGTATCCGAGGTGATAATTCCGGCAAACAGGGTCGGGTTGAAAAAGGTTTTTTCGTGACGACAAAGCACGGTTTCTCCGCCAGTCTTGGCGGCCCGCACGCCCTTGCCGACGGCGACCGGACGGATCGGCGGGGCCGAGGCTTCGGCGAGTTGCGCTCTGGCCTCATCGGACACGTATGGGCAGGCGTCAAGCTCTGCCTTGCCGGATGCCAGGTTCATGGCAAAGGCCAGGCAGGTCGGCACCCCGCACTCTTTGCAGTTGGTTTTGGGCAGGAGTTTGAATATTTGAATTCCGGTTAATGCCATGGGGGTTGTCTCCTTATAGTTTTTTCACAGCCACTGATGACGCAGGAACCGGGGGCATGCCACCCGGCCCTGCACCTCCCGCGCCCGGCCTTAGCCGATGATTGGCGGCATGCTCAGGGCGGGGTGGCCCTTTTCCTGGAGCCAAGGCAAAATTTCGTCTTCCGTGACGCCAACAGTTTCATCGGCGATCATGTCAGCAAAATTTTCAACACCCATCTCCGCGCCCCGGGCATTGAGCCGGTCACGGATCTCATCCTTGACCACCTTGGGCATCCAGACCATCCGCAACAGACCGCCGTCGCCGAGGATGAACTTCTTCTGGGTGATATTGAACTTGGAGTGTCCGACAAACCCCGGTGAAGAGGCCCCGCCGCCCATAACCCCGGCGAGGGTGGTGAACTTCATCCCGGATGGAGTTTCTCCGGTATAATCCCGGCCGACGGTCATCACCCCGTTACAGGCGGGGAGCATCGCGGCAATACATTCGCAGCAGCCGCAGGTGGTCATCGGCGCCTGAACCATCGAGTAGAAGTTATAGGTTTCAACCGCCCCCTTGGACGCCACTTTGATAAACTCGTCGACTCCCTCAAAGCGACCAAGCACCGGGTCGAGAACCTTGCCTTTCTTGATCGGCTGGTTCGGTCCGGTGGGGTTGATTTCAAAGGAGGCCTTGCAGTCCATCCAGTTGTAGGCACCGCAGAGTCCAGTCCTCTCCGGGCTTACCGAGCAGACATGGCTCGGGGCAAAGGACTGGCAGAGGCTGCAGGAGTAGAAGGTGTCAACATCTTCATCAGTCATCTTGTCGACACGCTCGTCGCGGGTCTTGTATTCGGCGCGGGCGGTGGCGGTCAGTTTATCGACATCATCCTTATTGGTGAACAGGGTTACCTGCACCTTGTCGACGATCTTTTTGAAGTCCTGATGGAACTTGGCGTGGAGAACCACCCCGATATCCTTAAGGGTGAAGCCCTTCTCCACCGCCGCCTTGCTGACCCGGACCCAGGAGATATCTCGCTGGCCGATGTGCATTACCCCCTGGATATAGTTGATCAGGTGATGGATCTGCCGTTCCATGATCGGCTCGAAATCCGTCTGGAATTCGCGGCCGGCGATCTGGACAAAGATCCCCAGCGGCAACACCTCGCCCTCTTTCATATCAGGGATATCTTTGCCGACAACGACCACCTTGCCGTCTTCGATCTCACTCATCTCGGCCATTTTGACCAGTTCGGTGCACTGGGTCTTTCCACCGCCCATCTGGCCGAAGAGATCACCGCCGCGGACCCGCTCGCCCTCAAAGGCCGGGCCAAAGGCCAAGGGAATGTCGATTTCGGTGACATTGATTTTCAAACCACGGACTTCCACCGATTTCTGGCAGATTTCATTGTGGGGGACATTGGCGACCACGTGCTCGTAGGTGCAGATACCGGTGGGGAGAATCTCCGGAATATCGGTGTCGGCCAGGGTCGGAAAACCCCAGTTGACGCAACCGGCAGCGGCCACCGCCCACTCGGTGCCCACATCGCCCAGGGCGTTGACAAAGGCAAAGATCCGGTTTTTGTTATACATCAACATCCGCCGGTAATCACCAGGCTGCACCCCGCCAAAGGCCATCGCTGCCCGGTTGGCAAAGCCAAGGGCAAAGACCGCCGAACTGATATCCGGACCAAAGGGGACGATCCGGGTATTCCAGCCGATCTGCATCCCGGCCTCAAGGCACTGCTCGATCACCGTTTTGCCATTGTGATTGGCGGCACAGAAGATATAGAGACTCTTCTTCTGATAATCCTCAACGATCATTTTGGCGATCTCGGCATTGGGAGCGGCTCCAACCACCGCGGCAAAACCCGGGGCCGAACCGTCGACAAATTCGACGCCGCGCTTGCGGAGAATGGTGTCGTCGGCAGGGCCAACCCACAGCTTTCCAGCTTCGACATCGGGATCTTCGGTTGCCACATAAAAGTCGGGTTCGCGAAGAATCCGCAAAGCCTCCTTCACCTCGTAGGCGAAGATCCCGGCCATCCCGGCATCAAGCAGCGGACCAAGATAGGGCAGGTGGTTGCTGCCTTTAATGTGGGGCGGAAGAAGGCCCCGGGCAAAGGCCATCGGTTTCTTTAAATCCTCAAGGGTCTCACACTTCATCCCGGTAAGTGAGTAGATGACCGGCAGGTAGTAGGCGGTATTGGGAAAGCCGATCTTCGTGCTGGCGTCATAGCTCTGCAGCGCCTTTTCCAGTTCACCCTCGACCTGGGAGACTACTTTGTAACCGCCTTGAATTGCGGCAAAAGCGACTAATCTCGACATGCTTCACTCCTCTGTTCTATTATTGGTAGTGATCTGTTTATTCCCTTAGTCGGTAGCCCGGTTATTCCATTCCGAGAGCTTGCCGATCGGCCATATCCATCAGCACCCGGTCGCGGGCCTTGTCAATCCCCAATTCCTTGCGCTTCTTATCGATATGGGCAATCATTTTATGGGCATGCTTGATCGGATCCGGTTCGCAGTCCCATTTACCGCCATAGAGTTTCTCCATCTGCTTGTAGAGATAGTCTTTGAAGACCGGAGCTCCATCAAGCGGCATATGGTAGCCGAAAACGGTGTAGACGCCGGATGCAACAAAATACTGGCCAATGGAGATGGCCTTCTCGCTCATCCACTCCGGCGCACTACCGGCTGCCGGGAGATCGCAGATATCTTTGCCCAGCCCACCGGCCTTGACCACCTCGGTGGCGGCAAGCAGAATCCGGCTGTTATCGACGCAGGAGCCAAGATGGAGTACCGGAGGAATACCTACGGTCTCGCAGACTTCGGCCAGGCCAGGGCCGCAATGCACCGCCGCCGATTCCGGGGTGAGCAGACCATGGATACCGGCGGCAATTGCACTACAGCCGGTAGTGAGGACGATAACATCGTTCTTGATCAGTTCCTTGATCAGGAGGATGTGCTCTTCGTTGTGTTTGGTCCGGGCGTTGTTGCAGCCTACCACTCCGGCGATGCCGCGGATACGGCCGTTGATGATGTTGTCGTTGAGGGTGTAGTAATCGCCCCGGAAACTGCCACCGAGATGATAGCGGATAGACTCAACGCCAAAGCCGGCGATCTGGCTTGACTTATGACGGGGGATGATCACATCGGCGCCGCGATTGGCATAGTTGTCAATGGCCAGTTTGACGATCCGCTTGGCGTCTTCCATGGCATGGTGCTCATCGAATTCGATGTGGATGACATTGTCCTGCTCCATCTTGGCGATGGGTGCGGTGGTGATCAGTTTGGTATGGAAGCACTTGGCCACGTTGGCCAGGTTCTGGAAAATACACTGGACGTCAACGACCATCGCGTCACAGGCGCCGGTGATGATTGCCAGTTCCTGCTGGAGGAAGGTTCCTGCCGGCGGTACCCCGTGGCGCTGGAGAACCTCGTTCGCGGTACAGCAGATACCGCTGAGCATGATCCCTTTGGCTCCCTTGGTTTTGGAATACTCAATCATCTCCTGGGACTGGCAGGCAGCAACAATCATTTCCGAGAGCAGCGGCTCATGACCATGGACGATGATATTGACGTGGTCTTCCTTCATCACCCCGAGATTGGCCTCGGCCTGTAGTGGGGACGGGGTGCCGAACATGACATCCTGCAGATCGGTACCGATCATCGACCCGCCCCAGCCATCAGCAAGAGCTGCCCGAGTACCCTGCTTCATCAGGTTTTTGTAATCCTGGTCAACCCCCATGTGGGTGCGGTGCATGATCTCGACGATTTCCCGATCAACGTTCCGCGGCAGTACCCCTTCCTCGGCCCATTTGGCCTGGAGAGCTTCCGGGGCCCGTTTCAGATAGTCAATATTGCCCTCGGTCTTGCCCCATTCGTTGACCGCTTTTTCGCCTACGGCGATGGCGATTTCCCTGATATCCCGATCCTTGGTAACGCCATCTTCCTCGATGGTGGTGGCAACCCCGAAATAGGGAGCAATCTGGATCAGCTTATAGGGATCCTTCACTTTATAGTCGTGGGTTTCCCCTCTGGCGGCGGCGAGAAAAGTAATGGCGACGTTCCGACCATGATCAGAGTGGGCAGCCGCCCCGGCGGCAATCATCCGCACAAAGTTCCTGGCGCAGATGGTGTTGGCGGTTGCTCCACAGAGACCCTTGCGGGTGTCTTCACCCTGGATACCGTCTTTGGGCAACGGCAGCCGGCATGGGCCCATGGCGCAGTTTTTGCAGCA
>JAZBOD010000397.1:0-2773 GCA_036350955.1 Desulforhopalus sp.
GGGTTGCGGCGGTTGTCGATGGCCCGGGCACGCAGGGCCTCACCCAGTTCGGCGGACTGGGTGAGGATCACCGGGATGAACCGGACCAGCAGGCCGATCATCGTCGCCACCTGGCGATGGGGAATGGCCGGAATCGGCCGGAGAAACCACTCGACCGCCGCACGGATATGCCCCGGCCGGGTAGTGAAGCTGAGCAACAGACCAAAGAGGGCGATGACCAGCAGCCGCGCGGCCAGGAGCAGCCCGGCAGACAGTCCCTGGCGGGTAGCCGACAGCCAGGGGAGTTCGACCAGCGGTTCACCCGGGGTGGTCAAGGTCCTGGCGAGCAGGACGCAGCCGAGCAGTACCAGGTACCACTTCATCGCCTGCAGGCAGCGCAGCGGTGCGCATCTGCCCCAGTAAAGCAGGCCGAGTGCGGCGAAAAAGCCAAGGATCAGCGCCGGCATCCCGGCCTGGAGGGTGACAATACTCACGGCAACCAGCCCGGCCAGCTTGACCCGGGCGTCGAGGCGGTGCAGCGGAGTGCTCACCGACCGATAACCAAAGGCTAGCCCAACCATGACTCGACCCTCCCGCCCAGCCGTACCGCATCGGGAATCCGCACCCCGTACTCCTCGGCCGTCTCAATAACCTGATATGGCTGGCCGTCGGCGGCGATCCTCCCCTTCTGGAGGATGATCAGTCTCTCGGCGTGGGCCAGGACCTTTTCCAGGTCGTGGACCGAAACGATAATGGTCCGGCCGGCGGCATGCAGGGCAACGATCTGCGCCAGCACCTGACGAACCCCGTCGTAGTCGAGATTGGCAAAGGGCTCATCGAGGACGATCACCTCCGGCTGCATCGCCAGCACCCCGGCAATCGCCAGCCGCCGTTTCTCACCGCCGGAGAGCAGATGCGGGCTCCGTTCGGCCAGCGCTCCAAGGCCGACCAGTTCCAGGGCCGCGGCAACGCTCTCGGTGATCCGCTGCCGCGGCCAGTTAAGGTTTTCCGGGCCGAAGGCGGCATCGTCATAGACCGTCTCACCGACGATCTGGCTGTCGGCATCCTGAAAGACCATCCCGACCAGCCGCCGGGCGCGGAGCAGGTCTGCGCCGACCGCCACCCCGTCAAGGCTGACTGTCCCGGTCTGGGGCAGAAGCAGGCCGTTGAGCTGTTTGAGCAGGGTACTCTTGCCGGCGCCGTTGGCCCCGGCAAGCACCACGAAGGAACCACCGGCAATCTGCAGATTGATATCCGTCAGGCCGATCCGGCCATCGGCATACCGGTAGGTCAGACCGGTTATTTCGATCATCGCCATCAGTTTTCGCCGCGGCTAACGTGCCGGCCGGACAGGGAGATCGTGGCGCGCCGGCGGCTGAGTACTGCGCAGCAGCGGCCGAACACTTTTGACGATCGCATAGGCGGCGGCAATCTTCACCACATCTCCGAGGATAAAGGGATACATCCCCACCGCCAGCGCCTTGCCGGGGCTGAGCCCGAGCAGGGTCATCAGCCAGGGAACACCGATGGCATAGATCACCAGCCCGCCGATGGCCATGGCAAGGATCTCCGCCAGCGGCTGCTGCCGGGAGATCTCGGAGATTTTCCCGACCAGCCAGGCCGCGGCGAGGAAGCCGAACAGGTAGCCGCCCCTTGGGCCAAACAGGTGGCCAAGCCCCCCCCCGCCGCCGGCGAAGACCGGCAGGCCGCAGGCCCCGGCAAGCAGATAGACGGCGACCGCGGCACTGGCCCAACGGCTGCCGAGGAGCAGAGCCGCCACCAGCACGAAGAGATTCTGCAGGACGATCGGCACCGGGCCGATGGGGATTGCCAGGTAAGCTCCCACGGCGATCAGCGCCGCCATCAGTGAGGCGAGGACCAGTTTCTGGAGATCTGTCGTTGTCTTCATTAAAGGCCTGTAGTTGTCCGGCGCCAGGGCCGTTTGGTGATTTCAGGAGTGAAAGCAGTCGCCGTAAAACACCGTCCGGCGAGAGCCGTCGGCCAGCTCGAGAATCAGCCCGCCGTCTTCGTCCATGTCGACGGCCAGCCCGGCGCAGCTGTCCCGGACGGTGACGATCCGCACCTGCCGCCCGAGGGTGACGGTTACCGCCTTCCATTCGGCGATCACCCTGGTTGGGGAGAAATCTGCCAGCTGCGCCTCAAAGCGGTCGAGGAAGTCGGCGAGCAATTCAACGCGGTTAACCCGCCGGCCGGTGAGCTGCTGGGCGGAGACCGCCGGTTTGTCTGCGATCTCCGGGCGGTTGTTGAGATTGATGCCGATGCCTATATTGACAAAGGCGATCTGCTCGGCCTCGACCTCCATCTGCGAGAGGATGCCGGCGATCTTCTGCTCCTCGACCAGCACGTCGTTGGGCCACTTGACCCGGGCGGAGATGCCGCAGCACTCGGCCAGACTGGCAACCAGGCAGAGGGCCACGGCGAAATTGATTACCGGAGCCTCCCGGGGCAGCAGGCGCGGACGGAGCACCACCGAAAAGTAGAGTCCGCCGTCGGCGGATTGCCACTGCCGCTCCAGCCGCCCCCGCCCGGCGCTCTGCCGGTCGGCGACCACCACGGTAAAAGGCGGACAGCCGGCCCGGGCCAGTTCGGTGGCTCGGTTCATCGTCGAATCGACTTCTGGAAAGTAGTGGATTCGCGAAGAACGCTCGCCAAACAGCCAGGGGAAAGGGACCTCGGGAGAAGAGAGCAGCCGGTAGCCCTTGGCGCCGGCCTCAATCTCGACCCCGCTCTCCTTCAGCTGGCCGATCTGCTTCCACACCGCCACCCGACTCAC
>JAZBOD010000398.1:0-3613 GCA_036350955.1 Desulforhopalus sp.
AATTGACGGCGGGCATGGTTTTCCTGAGGAACTCTTACCCCTGAAGAGCTTTCAACCAAAATTATCGGGCGATGGCGGTCAGCGTCTTTCCGGTCTGGGGCTTTTTGCCGTACAGGCGATCCTTGCCGATCATTGTGGTGAGTTGGCCATCGAAAGTACCGGAGCAAACGGCACGGTTATGCTGGCACATCTGCCCTATCGGCAGGAAACAACAGTTGAGAAACCAGCAGAAAGGCCGCTTGCTGCACCTGGCAAGAAAAAAGCCAAAGCAGAAGATAAATACATGCTCCTGGTTGTCGATGATGAAGAGTCGATGCGCAATATTCTGCTTGATCAGCTCCACCGCCGGGGTCATGTCGCCTTCAGTGCCGATTCTTGTGCCGAAGCGGTCAGGGAATTTGCCGAACTCTCCGATATCATTACCGCAGTTCTCCTCGACATTGGTCTTAAAGGCAGTTCCGGCTATGATTGCATCGCCCCGTTGCGCGAAATAAAACCTGATATCATCATTATTCTGATGTCGGGAGAAAATTCTGACAGCTCTTGTATCAACGAGCCCCATACCCACTTTCTCACCAAACCCTTTGCCATCGAGATGGTGGAGAGGATCTGCCGATCATGATGGAAAAACCGAGAGCACTTGCCACTGATGCGCGGGTCCTGGTAGTAGACGATGAACCGTCGATTGTCGATTTTGTCGAGGCGACCCTCAACGCCCAGGGGTATCAGGTTGACAGTCACGTTGAGCCGGAGGAGGCATTGGTGCAGATCCGCCGGGCCAGTTATGATCTTGCCCTTGTCGATATCAACATGCCCAGGGTGAGCGGGATTGAGGTCGCCAGAACCATTCGTGAGGTCTCCCCGGCAACGGAAATTATCATTATCACCGGTATCCCCGACGAGGATAATCTTGACCCCTGTCTGCGGATGGGTCTCACCCATTTCCTCTTTAAGCCGTTTAACGAATCACAGTTAGTCTATACGGTCTATGCGGCGCTGCATTTTAAAAGATTGCGCAGTGCCTTTGATTCGGTGGCGGCGGTTCGCGCCAAGGGAAGCGGGCTGATCGGGCTTTCCGTTTCGATCCGCAATATCCGCGCAGAGATCCAGATTGTCGCCGGAACCGGGCTGCCGGTCTTGATTTTGGGGGCAACCGGAACCGGCAAGGAAATTGTCGCCCGGGACATATTTCGGAACAGTTCCCGGAATGGCAAACCGTTCATCACCATAAACTGCGCTATTCTTGGCTCCCTTGCCGAATCCCAGCTCTTTGGCCACATCAAAGGGGCCTTCACCGGAGCTGGGCAAAGTACCAGCGGGTTTATCGGCTCAGCTGACGGCGGAACCCTTTTCCTCGATGAAATCGGTGAACTCTCGACCACTATTCAGGCCAAACTCCTCCGTTTTCTTGACAACGGCGAGTATAACCGGGTAGGGGAGGCGTTCAACCGGCACGCCGATGTCAGGGTTATTGCCGCCACCAACCGCGACCTGGAAAAAATGTGTGAAGAAGGGTCCTTTCGCGAAGATCTGTATTACCGCCTCTCCGGCACGGAGATCCGTACTGCCCCCTTAAATGAGAGAAAGGCGGATGTCCTGCCCCTAGTGTATCATTTTCTAGATCTGTTCGGTACCGCTCAGAACAAAACCTTTGAAATATCCGCCGAGGCTGCCGCGGCGCTGGTAGAGCATAGCTGGCCGGGTAATGTCAGACAACGCAAACAGGCCCTGCATAAGATTACCCAACTCGCCCCGCGGCGAAACATTTCCCTTGCCGATGTTACCCGGGTTCTCGGAGAAGCCGAACCTGCCGAACTCCTCTCTTACAAAGAGGCCAAGGAGCAGGTCGTTGCAGAATTTGATCGGGAGTATTTTGTGAAAATCCTTCAACTTTCCCAGGGAAGTCTCAAGCAGGCCTTGAGCTTTTCCGGAATGCATAAGAAAAATTTTTATTGCAAGATCAAAGAAATAGGTGTGGCAATGAAAGATTTTTCGACAGCAGGAAAGTAAGGCGACTGTTCTGCTCACCATCGAAGCGGTGGCAATGAGACCTCCCAACCCTGCCGCCCGTCCGCTGGTGCCCCGCACCTGCGCCTGCCCCTGAAAACCAAATACCCTGATTCTTCAACAGATATTTCAACCGGACAGCCTCTTGAGAAAAAAGGCACGGTTTTTGGTTATCTTTCCCTGGACGGACGAAATACAGCGTCTTTACCGCCTCCTCCAGGGAGTACTTTCCGGACATGAAAAAGATCATCCTTGTACAAGATTATCAGGTCGATCGCCATCTTCTGAAAAAGATCGAACAGTGTACCGGCAGCGCCTGCTCCCTTATGCCCCTTGACTATTTTTATCCTCATCTCGTCCTCGAAAATCCGCCGGCACTGATTGTCTTTGATATATCCGGAGCGAGTAGTGAGTGGGTCTGGCGGCTTGAGCAACTGAAAAACCTCAGCGAAGACCAGGGCACTCAATGCCCCTCGGTGATTGTTGTGAGTTCTTCTCCCACCAAAGATCTCGAACGCCTGGTCCGGGCGGCGAGGGTCGATTTTTTCCTCCCCAGGACCTTTGTCGATGACAGCATAGACGTCGCGCTGAAACAGGCCCTGCAATAGTCCGATAGCCGAAAGCACCTAGCCGATCATACCCGCTGTGCAAAGGGGATTTTTGTCTGCCAACCTAGCCAGAAAAAGGATGGAGAGGTTTTGCTGGTGGTTTTTTTACCTCCCTGGGCCGTTCAGGTGATCTAACCGATTAACGTACTGAAAATATATAGATAACAGCAATAAAATACTCGTTACTCTCTTTTTGTCCTGGCTCAACCCTTCAGAATGCTCTGAGCAAAGGAGGTAAAACTACCACCAGATAAAGAAAAATTCTGGGCATATGTCTGTTTTTGAAAATTTCTCTAAAAATTTCAATATAAAATTACAAATAAATACAATTACCTAAACTATTTTTAAACCTGAACATGAAAAGGGGTACACCGCTTGCTAGTTTACCGGTGAACAAAGGCCATTGATCTTCTTGCCACTGGTTGCCGTTGATATGCCCCTGGAGTGGTTGGCGATGTTCCATAAAGACAATGGGCCCAAACAGAAAGTGCATAGACCCGGGACAAAATGATGCTGGATAAAGCCCCCGACAACCTTGAGCTCCAAAAACTGCTGACAAGTTGGCGCTCGGCAATGACCGCTGCATTGCCTGGTCTGCGCCGGATGGCCGGCTCCACGGAGAAAGAGTTCCTGCGGATTGGTGGAGCACTGCACCAGGTCTATGCAAAATCCCTCGAAGTTACCGAAACCTCCAAAAAACTTGTTGAAGTTGCCTCCGGCGAGCGCATCCCCCCCTTAGTCGAGAAGTTGGCGCAGATTATCGCTGATATGGAGAACTATCTCGACCAGACAGCCACTACTGCCGGCAGCAGCAATGCGGTGATGGAGTCGGTTGGCCGCCTGCTCGGTCAGGTGGTGACCCCCCTTGAAGGGTTTAGACGGATGAGCAAACACCTCTATATGCTCGAAGTATCCATCAAGGTTGAAAGTGCCTATCTCGGCGAAAAGGGGTCTGAGTTCATCAACCTGGCGATGGATATCAAGAAACTTTCGCAGCA
>JAZBOD010000399.1:0-5072 GCA_036350955.1 Desulforhopalus sp.
GTCAGAGCTACGACGCTGCTGATGGTTAAAATTCCGATCCTTTTCATGTTGTTCTCCTTTGGCTGAATTCATCGGACAGAGAGTGAGCGGGTTGTACAGGTTCGGAATATATTGAGAGGATGTCATCCCTTCCAGAGAAAGATGACTGCGATAAACCCAGGTTCTGGGAAGAACCCTTCGCAGATCAAAAATACCACATTGTAGTTATTGGGAAATTTTTTGCGAGAGGAGCCGGAGACAGGAGAATATTTTTTCTCCCTGCGGGGTCAGCCGATAGAGTTTTTCCCGGTTTTGGGTGATCAGCGTGCTGGTTTTAAGATTTTTCAGGTGAAAACCGACCTTGGTGAGGTCGCTGATGCCAAGGTGGCGGGTGATGTCCATAAAGCGCATCTCACCCTTTTCGGCGAGGGTGGAAAGAATCTGGCGGCGTATCGGGTTGGCCAGGCAGGTGAGTGCTTCGTCGATGTCCGGTTCGCCCTGCTGCTCGAATCTCACGGTCTCCAGGAGCCGGCGCACTGCCACCAGAAGTTCATCACGCCGAAATGGTTTGGCGAGGTAGTCGTCAGCACCCATTTTCATTGCTGTAACGGCATTGTCTACCGTGGAAAATGCGGTGATCATGATGATTTTCGTGCCCGGATACTCCCTTTTCAGCAGTGGAACCAGGGCCATTCCACCCATTCCCGGCATCATGTTGTCAAGCAATATCAGGCGAGGTACCTGGTTGGACAAATTCTGCAAGGCAGTTTCCGCAGATTCGCAGGCAATTACCGCGTATCCCTGCTCATCGAGAATCTCGACGATGCTTTCGCGGAGATCTCGGTCATCATCAACGACCAGAATTGTTTCGGTTATCATCTGTCGCCTCTGGAAACAAGAGAGTTACCCTCGTCCCGCCGGTCTGCCGGTTGGCCAGGGTGATGTTGCCGCCATGCTGCTGGACAATACTATAACACACCGAGAGCCCGAGTCCGGTGCCTTTGCCGATCTCCTTGGTGGTGAAAAATGGATCAAATACCTTGCTGAGATCCTCTGGTTTGATACCGCAGCCACTATCCCTGATGTGCATCACAACCTGCTGGTTCATATGTTGTGTTTCTACGATAATCGTGCCTTGACCGGCGCAGGCGTCAAGGCTGTTGAGCAACAGGTTGATGACAACTTCCTCGAGTTTCCAGGGGATACCGAGAATCATCGGCACTGCCTGCAGCCTCAGTTCGATTGCCGTAGAATGGGCTTGCGTTTTGATGAGGTTGACGGCACTGGCGGCAACCCGATTGAGGTCAGTGGGTATGAGGGCAGTCTCCTTCTCCCGAGAAAAGTGGAGGAGCTCTCGGGCAATGCGTGATGCCCGGTCAATATTGCGCTCAATCGCGGCAATTTTCTTGATGCTCCTGGGGTCGCACTCGACCAGATCACGGAGCATTTCCACATTGAGGGAGATGTTGGTCAACGGGGTATTGATTTCATGGGCGATTCCTGCCGCGAGAATCCCCATCGAAGCCAGTTTTTCCGATTGGGAAAAACGCTGGAGCTGCTCGGCTACCAGCCTCTGCTGTTCGATATTGAACACCGACAAAGCCCGAATGGTAAAAATCATCATAAAAAAGGCACTCAGTCCACGGAGGACGATCACTTTGACCCCCAAAACAGGAAAAAGCGCATCGGAAGGCATCAGCCCGGCAAGGATGGCATAGGCGACCATCCAGCCGCCGGCGAGGATGAACTGGGTGGCGGCTTTGTCGGAGAGGGGGCGGACCGTTCGCGAATAGAGGATCAGGCCGACCCCGGAGAGCATTCCTCCTGGCAGGGCCACCAGCATCCGGGTGCGGATGTCGTTGCCGCTACCAAAATCGAACCAGGCGGCAAACAGGATCAAGAACAGCGCCAGACCGGCGACCAGCGCCTTGGCCGGTAGCCGGATGGTCTGCAGCCCCTGGTCACCGCGGAGGGTAATGATGTTGAGAAACAGGCCGAAGTAAAAAAGGAAAAGGAAAGAGAGACTGACGACGATCAGCCGAAAAAGGGTGAACCTGGTATCGATGACCGTCGGGAAGAGCAGTTCGAGGAGTTCCAGCCACTCATGAAAGCCGTGAACGATGCCAAAACCGGCGAGCAGCCAGAGGATTTTCGCGATGCCCAGTTCACTTAAGTGGATATCTCGGGAGAGAATCGCCACGCCGAGGGTAAAAAAGGCCAGGCCGTAGAGGAGGTAGAGGGCAAAAATCCAGACCATAAGCCACCTTCATCAATCCACTCTTTTGCAGTGGCAAAGTATACAGGAAGTGCGTTGGCCTTCAGAGCACCGTTGATCCAATCATAACGGCAATTGGCATTAGGTCAACCGGCAGATTTTTCCGTTCGGCCGTTATTGTTCAGCCATGCCAATTGGCGAACGTGGAAGTGCCAGCCATCATTCGATCACTGCCGGCGTGCATGGGACTGCCCAAAGGTCGAGAGGTCCTGTAGAAACGTTTATTTATTAGGGACAAATTGCCGATTGTCGGCGAGTGCTGCCAAGTCGTGACGAGCCGAAGCCGATGGTGACCGCATTCCCATTCTTTTGATGGGGAGTGGGGATGCGGAATTTTAGGCATCGAGAGTGAAACGTACCCTGAGACATTCTGCAAATGGCTTGGGTGGGTTTACCAACCCTTCCATCCAATGCCGCTGCCAGACCTCCTCCCCGTCAATCGCCTCAAAAGGGCCTGTTCCAGATCATCCTGATACTTCCAGGTCTGATTGAGGGTCAGTGGCACAAATGGTTGGATGCAGCAGGCGGAAGCGAAAACGTTGCGAGCGAAATTCCTCAATCCAGCCATAATCTCTTGCCATGGAGGCAGGATCGTAATACCAGTGAAATGTATGGCAAGGGCATCGACGATGAAGGCTCCAAAAAGCGCACCGTTCAGGCAGCTATGAACTGCTCTGAAGGGTATCTCCATTGGTGTGGCCCTGGTAAACAGTGCAAATTACCCCGCATAGAGGAAGCACTGCACGATACTTGAAAAGGCAGCAGCCAATTCAGGTTGAACGATTACCGCTTTGGACGAGGTCAGTTTCTCGTACGCTACCGACAACAGGAGGCGGACTTTTTGAGCGGGTCGACGATTGGTGGAAATTTGGCCTGCCAACCTCAAGGCAGGTTTTTTTAAACAGAGCAACTCTACCCAGGACAGCTGCACCAAGGAGAGATTCCCCGGATGATTCGATTCGGTTTGTGCTGCATATTCAAGGATCAGCCCATCAAATTTGGCAGGATAACGGCGAAATTTCTTTCAAAATTTCCTCTGGAAGAACAACGAGACCGGTTGTCAAAGATTTGTCTTGCCAATGCGAGGAGTTTATCTAACGCCCTTGAATTCTGCCGTCTCAACGCCATTGGCAGTTTCCGCATCAACAGCCAGATTCTGCCGGTAAAAACCCATCCAGAGGTGGGCTACGATATTTTTTACCTGCCCGATGCACAATCGATCATCGATACCTTCAAGGCCTGCGGCAAATTCGGCCGAGACCATGATATCCGCACCACCTTTCATCCGGATCAGTTCATCGTGCTCTCTTCCCCCCACCCGGATGTGGTGGCTCGTTCCATTTCAGATCTGGAATACCAGGCTGAGGTGGCAGACTGGGTCAATGCCGATGTTGTCAATATCCACGCAGGAGGGGTGTATGGCGATAAAGCCTCCGCCTTGAAACGGCTTAGAAAAACCATTGATAAGCTTCCTGATTCGGTCCGAAAACGGCTGACCCTGGAAAATGACGACATAAGCTATTCACCCCGGGATCTCCTCCCAGTGTGCGAGGATATGCAGGTTCCGCTGACCTATGATGTCCATCACCACCGATGCCTCAAGGACGATCTCTCCGTCGAACAAGCAACGGTGCGTGCCGCGGCCACCTGGAACAGGGAGCCCCTGTTCCATCTCTCCTCTCCAGAAAACGGCTGGGAATCCGGAGTACCCCGAAACCACCACGATTACATTGACGTCCAGGATCTGCCAATGCTTTGGCTGACGATGGATATCACCGTTGAGATTGAGGCCAAAGCCAAAGAATTGGCTGTTCTCAAGCTTATGAAAGAGGTAAAAATCAGATAATATAGTAGATATTAGGCTTAGGAGAGGCTGCCGCCAAACCGTCTCGCGTTAAACCAGAAAAATCTCGTGAACCCTTATTTTTCCTGGGTGTTGTCGATGCCCACTTCAGCAAAGGTCTTGATGTCAGCCAGCACCCGGGTAGCCGCATCCAAAAGGTGCATGGCCATGGCCGCTCCGGTACCCTCGCCAAGCCTGAATCGCAGATCTAGCAAAGGGGGGATGCCCAGATGTTCAAGCATGTACCGATGGCCGACCTCGACCGAATTGTGGCCGGCAAACAGATAATCCTTGGCCGTGGGCGCCAGTTGGCAGGCGATCAGGGCACCGGCGGTTGCGATCAGGCCGTCGCAGACCACCGGGATACGGTGGGCTGCCGCCCCGATCACCAGACCCGCCAGACCGCCGATTTCAAATCCCCCCACCTTGGCCAGCACATCCAGAGGATCAGCGGGATCCGGGTTGTGCCGGACCAGAGCCTGTTCGATCACCGTAATCTTGTGCGCCAGCATGATATCGCCAATGCCGGTGCCCCGACCGGTGAGTTTGCCAACCTCGATGCCAGAAAAGGCGGCGATGACCGCCGAGGAAGCGGTGGTGTTGCCGATGCCCATGTCCCCGGTTCCGAGCAGATCGACCCGACCTTCCGCCACCAGTTGATCAACGATCTCAATGCCTGCCACCACCGAGCGGATTGCCTCCTCCCGGCCCATCGCCGGTCGACGGGCAAAATTGGCCGTGCCGTGACCGACCTTCTGGTGAAAAATGGGCAACTCCGCTTCGAAGTCGTAATTCACCCCCAGATCCGCCACCCGCACATCAGCTCCGGCATGGGCAGCGAGTACGCTGACCGAGGCTCCGCCTTGAACAAAATTGTAGACCATCTGGGCGGTCACCTCCTGGGGGAAGAGGCTGACGCCCTCCTCGACCACCCCGTGATCACCGGCACAGGTAACAATCACTTTGTTGGCCAAC
>JAZBOD010000400.1:0-9333 GCA_036350955.1 Desulforhopalus sp.
AAGGGCCATTTCGGTATGACCGAAAATGACCCCGAGCATGTTGTTGAAGTCGTGGGCCACCCCGCCGGCAAGACGACCCACGGACTCCATCTTCTGGGCCTGGGTCAATTGGGCCTGGAGTTTTTCCCGCTCCTCTTCGGTCTGCTTGAGTTCGGTAATGTCCTGGACGGCGGTTCGGATACCCTTGATATGCCCTTCTTCATCGAGCAGAAGCCGGTCCTCGAACAAGACGGGAAAGGTGGTTCCATCTTGACGTTGGTAGATGCGCTCCAAACCAACCCCTGGAGGCCTGACTCCGTCCAGTTTTGCCAGGATTTGCTCGCGGGCAAATTCATCGAAAATGAATTTCCAGCAGGGTTGACCAAGCATCTCTTCAGCGGTATAACCCAGCATCTTCAAGTATCTATGATTCACCCGAGTGATATTTCCTTGCAGATCGTATTCGAAATACCCTACCGGAGCCTCATCGTAGAGATTGCGGAATTGTTCCTCGGATTTTCGTATTTGCTCTTCGGCCTGCCTGCGCTCGGTGATGTCGGTGTGCGTGCCAACAATTCTTACTGCTTGGCCACTTTCGTCAAACAGAGCTTCTGCCCTGGAGAGAATGTCAACCCAATGCCCGTCCTTATGTTTCATTTTAAATTCGAGGACAAATCGGTCGATTTGTTTCAAAATAAGCTGTTGCTGCATTTCCCATGATTTCTTGACACCCTCCGGAGCAGTGGAGTTTTCCCAAATTGAGAAATCGTTCGGCAGCTCATGGTCCTCATAGCCGAGCATTTTTTTCCATGCCGGAGAATAATAAATCTCGTTTGTTTTAAGATCCCAGTCAAACAAACCATCATTTGAAGCCTTCATTGCCAGTAAAAATCTTTCTTCACTCTCCCGCAGCGCCTCCTCCGCCCGCTTGCTCTCGGATATGTCGCGGAACTCCACCACCCGCACTTCGCGGCCTTGGTAGGGGATATTCCGGGCCTCCAGACGGAGCGGATACACCTCGCCGTTCTTGCGCAGGCCGAAGGCTTCATAGGGCTTTTCGTACCCGGCAGAGATGTTGGTCATGACCAACTCACGTGACTGTTCGGCGATCAGCAGCAGCCCGTTCTTGCCGATGAGTTCCTCGTAGGTGTAGCCGGTGATGTGGCTCAGGCCCTGGTTGCAGTCCAGGATGTTCCCTTTGTCATGAATGATTATGCCGCCGAAGGAAGCGTTGTGGAGATTCTTGAAGCGCCGTTCGCTCTCCTGCAGGGCAATTTCTGTTTTTTTCTGCTCGGTCACATCCAGAATGGCGCCGATGAGACCGGTTACAACTCCGTGCTCTTCGGTGAGTGAGGCTTTATGGAAAATGACGTCTCGCAAATCGCCTTGAGAAGTTTTGATTTGGTAAGGGTAGATTTGGGTTCCTGGGTTTTCAAACAGCTCCATGTCGTGGGCATGATAAACCTTTGCCATGTCGGGTGAAGTGATGTCAAAGACGGACTTGCCGATCAACTCCTCATTGCTCTTCCCCAAAAATTTGAGAAAGGCCTTGTTGAAGCCTTGATAGTGTCCGTCTCTCCCCTTGTAGAAGACGGGAACCGGGATGGTTTCTAAAAGCGATCTGGTAAAATGTTCGCTCTCCCCCAAGGCAGCATTGGCTGCATGCAGCCTTTTGCCGCGAGTAAGCAAGTTCAGGATCAAGAAGGTCTGCAAACCACAGAACAGGGCGATGCCCAGGAGCCAGTCCCAATACTGCTCCCACATAGTCAGCTGGTGGTTGAGGACAACACTCCCCTTGGGAAGGGCCGACTCCTTAAGCCCGAAGCGCTCCATAATCTTGTAGTCGAACATGGGCACGTTCGGACTGTTCATGATCACGGGAATCTGCTCCGCTTCCTGACCCTCCAGAATGCGGATTGCCAGATTGCCGGCCGTGTGTCCCTGGTCCTGGCCGGAGGAGACGTACCCGCCCAGAGCGCCATCACCCAGATCGAAGGACCATAGGGTGAAGACCGGGACCGGGGCATGGGTGGAAAGTATTCTGATACTGTCCTGAATGGACAGGTAGCCACCTTCTGGCTTGAGGATGTTGATCAGACGCAGAACCAGGCTGTCTTTGGGCAGGCGGCTCAGGATCTCCGGGGCGTTTTCGCCGGTTATGTTCAGGAGTTCGTCGAACTGCACCAGACTTTTCATCCGGGCGGCCGCGGTCCGGTACTGCTGCAAATTGACCCGGCCGCTGGCCTCCGTGTCGCTGACCACGGCGAAGATCCGGGTTGTTTTGGGGAATAACTTCAAGGCCAGTTCCAGAGTAGCATCCAGGCTCAGAGCCTCGTTGATCCCGGTGATGCTCTGCTGTCCTAGAATGCGCTTCGGCGTGAAATTGTTGACACCGCAGAAAACCACAGGGGTATCGGGGAACAGCTCTTCCCGGACGGTAAGCAGGAAGTTCAGGGCTGGATCGTCCGAGACCAGGATCAGATCCTGCGGCCTTGCATGGTACTTGCCCCGGAGGTATTCCATGGTCATCTGGATGTGGTCTTGGTTGGTGTACCGGCGCATGTCCAGGTTCTCGATGGACAAGCGGACGGACTCAATGCCTCCCAGAGCCTGGCGGACGCCCTGGACGACGCTGTCGTTCCATCGGTCGCCCTGGTGGTAGGAGGTGAGCAGGAGGACCTTCCTGGGGGACTGACCGGCTGCTGCGGCATCACATGGAGCAAACAACACGGAGAGGAGGAGAAAGAACAGCAGATATGCAGCCGGAAGTCGCTTCACCATACACTCCCTTAGTTCTCATCAGTTCGAGGTGGTAAGCAATCGCTTTTTTCGAAAACCTTAGTGATACAGCCTTCTCCAGGAAAAATTAACCAGATCCGTCATGCTATCTTATATCCACGGTATTTGCAAATAACTGAAGGTCGCACCGAAAACAGACATTGGGCAAAATTAGCCAAGACCTCTTCCCTCAAAAACTGGCCATATTTACGGAAAATTGGTAACAGTATCCCGCAGCGGGCGATTATCGTACCTGCACATCGATGAAAGTTTCTTTATATTCAGGCCAGCTGTCATCGAAAGGATCAACCAGGAGTTCCAAACCTTTCTTTAGAGGCGCTAGCATACCCTATTGTGGTAGATGCAGATTTGCCCTGGCAATCCTCGACTTGTGAAAAAACCTCAGAGTTGAGTTTCGTTCTTAAGAGGGTAGGATCAGCTAATATGCCAAAATTGTACAGAAATGGAGCAACTACAAAGAAGAGCCAAAGAACACCTCTCAAAAGTGCAACAGAACCCCAGGGTGTGGTGTCTCCAGTTAGTTTTTACGGCACCCTTACAGTTTTAGCACCAAGGCTAATCCTACCGCTCGGTAACTGAATCTGGTAAAGAGGTTCGATCCAGGCTGTTGCCTTGACGGTTTTCCGAATGCTGCAAATTTCTTCCGTGACCTCGAAGCTCTGCTCGGTATTAAGTATGATGAGGGGAGGGGTGAGTTTGTCAGGGCCGGGCCATATGCTTTGATAGCCCGTAAAACCCGGGAGATGACCAATTTTGTGCAACGGTACGAAGAGCGCAGGATTTATGCTGCTTAGCCGCCTGAGTGATAAAAGTGTACCGATCATTTTCCCGGGCTTGACAGAGAAGGGGGGCTGAGGCTGGTGTGCGGGGTGCTGTATCCTCCCCATGAGAATTGATGAGCAACCGGAGAAGATTGAACCCGAACAAGCGAGTATGGAGACTCATGTCATGGATGGAAAAATGATCGCGGAACGGGTGTACACTTATTACCACCTGGATGACCTGAACTGCGTCACTACCACCCTGAAAATTTTGGCGGAGAAGTGCAATCTCCCTCTTGATGGGCAGGTCCTGGACGCGGCGGTCGGCATGCACGGCGCCGGCGGATACCGGGCTCAGTGCGGCCTGGTTGAAGGGACCCTGATGTTTCTTGGTATTCTCGGTAGGGCAAAAGGTTTTGCCGATCAGGAAATCATCGAGCTCTGCTGTCGATATGCCGAAAGTTTTGAAGAACAGTTCTCCTCACTGCTTTGCCGTGAGCTGCGCCCAGCGGGCTTTGCGCCGGATCAACCTCCCCATCTCTGTGAAGGACTGAGCTGCAGATCCATCGAGTTCAGTGCGGCCTTTATCGAGCAACACATGGCGGAGAGAAACGGATGATGTGGGACACGGCCCGATGGAGTCCTCGCTCGCACTGATCCTATAGACTCCGTGGTGATGGTCGGGAAGGTGTAGAAGGGGGGGAAGACCGCAGCAGGGTTTAGGACGGAAGATGTGTCATTTAAGGTGGTTGGAAAGACAAATTGTCCGGTTTTACCTGCAAAACCGGACCATTAGGTTTTCGAAGGGAAAACAATCCTCGCCATCGAATAAACCAAAAACCGATCGGTAAACCCGGGCTTTCAAGGATCCTCAATGAACTTGAGGTTATGGGGGTTGTGCCGTTGTCCCTGTACAGCCTCGCTGATCGCCGACAGCTGGGCGATTTCATCAGGCGTGAGCTGAAAATTCAGCGCCCCAAGGTTTTCCTGGAGGTGGGTCAGCCGCTTCATCCCGGGAATTGGCAGGATGTCCTCTCCCTGGGCCAGGAGCCAGGCAAGGGCGATTTGAGCCGCGGTGCCGTTTCTTGCCAGCGCCATGTTTTCCAAAACCTCTACCAGACCGAGATTTTTCTCCAGATTCTCTTCAGTAAAACGGGGCATTTCTCGACGATAGTCGCCTTCGGTAAGTTGTGCCCGGGACTTCACCTTCCCGGTCAGCAAGCCGCGGCCGAGAGGAGAAAAGGCCACCAGCGCCGTGCCGAGTTCACGGCAGACAGGAAGTACTGTGCTTTCCGGCGTTCTGGTGAAAAGGCTGTATTCTGACTGGAGGGCAGCTATTGGATGGACGGCCGTGGCCCGGCGAAGGGTTTTAGCTGATACTTCGGACAGGCCAAGATAGCGGACCTTTCCTTCACCGACAAGATCGGCCATGGCGCCTACGGTTTCCTCGATGGGTACTCGCTCATCGCGCCGGTGCAGGTAGAAAATATCGATCACTTCAGTGCCCAGTCGCCGCAAACTGGCTTCGCAAGCAATTTTCACCCGTTCCGGCCGCCCGTCAACACGCACCTGTCCATGCTCATCGCCGACGAAACCGAACTTTGTCGCGAGAAAAACCTCCTGCCGACGACCACCCAAAGCCCTGGCCAGCAGGGTTTCGTTGTGGCCGTTGCCATAGACATCGGCAGTATCGAAATGCCTGATGCCGGCAGCCAGAGCCGCCTCAATAGTGGCGATTGATTGTTTCTCGTCCGCTGGCCCGTAGGCATACGACATCCCCCAGCAGCCAAGACCTATGGGTGGAGTGCAAAGCTCTGCAGGAAGTTGTCTCTTTATCATTAAATTTCCTCCACGGCCTGGAATGGCGTTATCTTTTCCAGAGACCATAAAAATAATCTTTCAAAATTATTTCTTCTGGTGAACCAATCAGAAGATCCTTGATGAAGTGACGCGTGCGCTGGCTCTGCCAAGCCAATAAAGACGTTGGCTCCTTCGATTAAACGCCTCAGAAGGTTGGAGTCTGCACATGTCTGGTACCTGGAATTCAAGAACACGAGAATCTTGTTCAGCTAAGCCCTGAAAAGAGGTATTTCGTTGGAAATGAGCCGAAAGATACAATCATGATAACACCTGTACTGTAAAGGCGATGAAATTTTCTGATGTGCCTCAATTTTCCGTGGTGAGACGACAACGAGTTGAAAGTGTCGGCGGCAAGCAGTCGATCGGGGTTGTCGTCCTGATGGTCGGCCCGACCTAGGACGGCTGGCTGGTGATCTGCGAGCGGCGGAAGAATGGAGAAGGCAGGTGGGGCAGGTGAGGTTAAACATAAAATGTGCCTATGTCCTTGACATATTACTAGAACGGGGTATCCATTTCAAGCAAGTGCCTATATGGTGTGCTTTGAAAAAACTATTTCAGACATCGTGTGGCCTCGGCTTCCATGCCAGGAATATTGCAAATTTCGGCTAAACTACCTTCACCGGTTCGGGAGCGTCTCACAGAAATGAGCCGAATTTTACCGTTTCTGAAGGTGACGACCGCAGACCAGTGTTTCCGCCCAATCAGGCCAATGACAAGAAAACGGGGTTCATCATCGGACCTGGCTTGTATAGCAAGCAGATCGGGAGCTTGCCAAAGCCTTTGGGCGGCCAGAAAATCAATACCATGCTTTTCCGGATTTGCCAGGTTTTTGTCGTCATGTTCGAAGCAATTCATGAGTGAATAATATTCCCTTTTCTCCTCATTTTACCAACAAGTGCCATTTGATCTCATGCATTACAACTCCCTTGCTCCGCTCTTACATTGGATCTCGGCGATGACCGATTTCTGTTCGTAGGAGGAGGATTTCTCGGAGCTACGGCAGCTGGTTTTCAGAACTCATTGCGCACCTCTTTGGCCCCCACCTAATAGACATAAAGCTATAAATCTTATGAGTATGCCCCTCTCCTCTCCGGCCTGAGCATATTCAGCACGTTGAACCATTCCAGTCAAGCTCCTTTGGCATATAGATGTCCAACCCTTTGACTTCCGGCTAGTGCTCTTGCCTCGATGTATCAGCCCGTTCGGCACATCTCTAGGTTCAGGCCGCAATTGGTGGAAAATTTCCTTGAACAGGGCAACCGTCTCCTTCGCCTCATTGCCGTCCCGGTAATAACAGGCCAGGTCGATGCAGGGTCTGGAAACGGAAATTTCACGCATTCCTGATGGTGGCAAAATATCGTCCCGGTATCTTTTTCGCTCAATAACCCGTCTCTCGTTGACGTGGCGATGATCAACGTATCTCAATCGTATAAATAGGAGGAATTCTGAGATGTTACCGAAACTGATTTATCGTTACCTGGCGGTTACTTTGGTGGTATTTGGGCTCGCGGTTTCCGAAAGCCGGGCAGCAGAACACCTCAATTTTGTCGTCACTGATCTGGAAGGTCTTGAGGAGGTGCAGCGCGAATTCGGGCCATTCAAAGAACTGCTGGAGCAGAAAACTGGGCTAACCATCAAGTTCTTCCCGGTGACCAACCGCACCGCCGCCGCTGAAGCGCTCAAGGCTAAAAAGGCCGACTTTGTACTCACCGGTCCGGCCGAGTACGTGGTCCTGCGCCAACTCACCAACTGTACCCCAATCGTCGGCTTTTCCCGGCCAGATTATTTTGCCGCCTGGGTGGTAAAGGCTGACAGCGGCATCAACAGGGTGGCCGATCTCAAGGGCAAAAAAGTGGCGATGAGCGATATCGGCTCCACCTCCGGCCATCTTGGCCCCGCCCAGGCAATGAAAGACGCCGGCCTTGACCCGCTCAAAGATATTCAGGCAATCCACACCAGCAAAGAGATCGCCTGGGAATCCCTGAAAAAGGGCGATGTCGCCGCCTGGGGGTATAATGCCACCTCGTTCATGCGTTTTCGGGACAGCGACAAATCTGTCAATCCCGGGGCCTTTAAAACCATCGCCCGCGGCCCGGATCTGCCAAGCGACGTGCTTGTCGCCGGCACTCATGTCGACAAAAAGATCTCCGACAGCATTATCAAAGCAATCACCGAGAATTCGGCACAGCTCGTCGCCGAAATCCTCAAAGGGGAGGACAATAAAAAATATTCCGGCATGCAGTTCCTGGCAAGCATCAAAGACGAAGATTACAACTACGTCCGCGATATGTACCGGACCATTGGCCAGCCCAAGTTCGCCGAATTCGTCGGAGAATGATATGAGCTCCGGAGCTGTTGTCACCTTCGACCAGGCGGCAGGTAGGAGTCTGCCGGTTCGGGTTGCCACCCCTTCCAGAGTCTTCGCCGAATCCACCGATATCGACATCGCCGGTCTCTGTAAGACCTTCGACGGTCAACGGCAGGTATTGCGGGACATCCATTTTTCGATCCCGAGGGGTCAGGCGGTAGCACT
The DNA here is from genome assembly GCA_036350955.1 of Desulforhopalus sp. Classification (GTDB taxonomy): domain Bacteria; phylum Desulfobacterota; class Desulfobulbia; order Desulfobulbales; family Desulfocapsaceae; genus Desulforhopalus_A. Next base: position 7,933 of record JAZBOD010000400.1, read on the forward strand.
GATCGGTCACAACGGTTCCGGCAAATCTACCCTGCTGCGCTGCTGCCTGCGCCTGGTCCAACCGTGCAGCGGTGCAGTTCGCCTCCTCGGCAGCGACATCACCACTCTGGGTGCCCGCCAACTCCGCGGAATGCGCGCCAAGGTGGGTTTTGTCTTCCAACGCCACAACCTGGTTGCACGGTTGTCGGCGTTGAGCAACGTCCTGCACGGGGTGCAGGCAAGAAAAAAAGGGCCGGGAACGTGGTTTCACAGTATTGCTCCCCAGAAGGATCGCGAGGAGGCTATGGCCCAACTGCACAGCGTCGGCCTGGCACACCTCGCCGAGCGGCGGGTTGACGGCCTTTCCGGCGGAGAATCGCAACGGGTGGCCATTGCCCGGGCACTGATGCAACGCCCAAAAATCGTCATGGCCGATGAACCGGTGGCCAGTTTAGACCCCTTGGCCGGTGACGAGGTAATGGGTCTGTTCCTCCATCGCATCAAAGATGACGGGCTGACCCTGCTTTTCGTTTCCCACAACCTCGATCATGCCCTGCGCTATGCCGACCGGATTATCGGGCTACGAGACGGTCGGGTAGAACTCGACACCCCTTCGAAGACGGAGAACCTCACCACCTCGCGCGAACTCTATGGATAATCAGCAGACCCTGGGAAAACCCCGGTCGGGAACAGCCGTTAGTGAACTCCACCGGATACCGACAATACCTGCATGCCCCGAACCGCCACCGCGCTTTCATCGACCAAATTGGCAGCAGCTGACCGCCGCCATGGGCCTTGTCGTCTTTACTTCCCACGCCCTGCATGGCACCGAGCTCAGTTCGATGTCGCTGACGGACATTGCCGCCATTCCGGCCAACATCCTGCGGCTGATCGGTGAAATGTTGCCACCGGGCCAGGTGGAGTTGGCCAGAATCGTCCCGGCCATCCTCGAAACCCTGCAAATGGCCCTGGTTGGGACGGTACTCGGGGTTCTGGTCAGCATGCCGCTTGGAATCCTTGCCGCCAAGTCACTGAGCCCCCATCGCCTCCTCTATTTTACCGCCCGCGGTGTCGTCTCTTTCTGCCGCACCGTGCCGGATCTGGTCTGGGCCATATTTTTCGTGGTTATCGTCGGCCTTGGTCCACTCGCCGGCATGCTGACTCTGCTGGTCGACACGATCGGTTTTGCCGGGCGCTTTTTTGCCGAGGCATTCGAGGAAGTTGACAGCGGTCCCCGTGAGGCCTTTTCGGCAATCGGCGCCAGTGGGGGAGGGACGTTTTTTTCCGCCATCCTGCCTGCCGCTGCACCATCCTGCATTAACACCTCGATGTACTGCCTGGAGCGTGCGGTGCAGTCCTCGGTGATCCTTGGCCTGGTAGGCGCAGGTGGTATCGGCATGCTGCTCGAAGAGCCGATGGTCT
>JAZBOD010000401.1:0-3443 GCA_036350955.1 Desulforhopalus sp.
CCTCGCATTGCACCTCCTGCGGGCAGACCCGGCCGCAGACAGCCGGCAGGGCATTTTTCGTCCAGAGATTGCGGATCGCTCCGGTCATGTCTCCCTGGGCAATCAGTTCAATGAATCCGGGAATATCCACCCCGACCGGACAGCCGGCAACGCAACCCGGCTTTTTACACTGCAGGCAGCGGGCCGCCTCTTCCTGAGCCATCTTCACCGTGTAGCCGGTGGGCACTTCCAGAAAATTACGTGCCCTGATCTTCGGGTCCTGCTCGGGCATCGGCACCCGCCCGCTTTGCCCTTTTTTCTCTGCTGTAATGGCCATAACATCCTCCGCCGTGGCCAGTCAGGGCCACGCCTGTTGAAAAAAATGATCGTCAGTGAATGCTCTGTTCAGGGCGATTTCTCTGCCGGGGAACGCTTCTCTCAAGATTTGACGGCATCGCGGATAGTGCAGTAGTGCTCATGGCTTTTCCGCTCATCCTCCTGATAGGCCCGTAAACGCAGGATCAATTCATCGTAATCGACCTGATGGCCGTCAAATTCCGGTCCATCAACACAGGCAAATTTGGTCTCGCCACCGACAGTCACCCGGCAACCGCCGCACATCCCGGTGCCGTCGACCATGATCGGGTTGAGACTGACCATAGTGGCAACGCCGTACTCTTTGGTCAAATTACTCACCGCCTTCATCATCGGTACCGGGCCAATCGCCACCACCAGCTTGATATCGCCGGCCTGGAGAACCTCTTTGAGCACCTCGGTAACGAAACCGTGGTGGCCGTAGGAGCCGTCGTCGGTACAGACTCTCAGGTCGTGGGAGGCGGCGCGCATCTGCTCTTCGAGGATCAGCAGACCTTTGTTCCGGGCGCCGATAATACAGGTCACCTCGTTGCCGATCTCTTTCAGACCGCGGGTGATCGGATGGAGAACGGCGACCCCGGTACCGCCACCGACACAGGCAACCTTGCCGACCTTTTCGAGGTGGGTGGGCTTGCCCAGCGGGCCGATGACGTCCTGATAGGCGTCGCCGACCTGGAGGTCACGGAAAATGGCGGTGGATTTGCCGACCACCATGTAGACAATGGTGATGGTGCCCCGCTCCGGGTCGGTGTCGGCCATGGTCAGCGGGATTCGTTCTCCCTCCTCGTTGGCCTTGAGAATGACGAACTGTCCTGGCCTGGCCTTTCTGGCGATCAGCGGCGCTTCAATCTCGTTGAGAATTATAGTGCCTTCCGCCATTTCCTCGCGTTTGACGATGGTAAACATTGCTTCCTCCGGGTCGAAAAGAACATCGCAGAATACCGATGAAAAACTGAGATGGTGCGTGAATTTTCCCTGGGAAATTAAGCATAATCATCTGGGTAAAGCAACAGCTATATGTATCTCTCTGGTAAAATTGGGACCGCTATCTCTTTGGACTTGTAGAAAAAACCAGGACATGTTGTGCTAAAAGGGCGAACTGTCCTGTGCAATATCGCTGACCTGCCGCGGGAGGTGATGTGGTTATCACAGCCAATTTATGTCAATGTTCCAGAGCGTTTTTGTTGTGATCCGCTGAAACTGGAGTTGGCAGCCTTGCTGCCGAATATCCGGATGATGGGATACGATTGGGCATGGCATTGCCTTTTTAGCCCACTCGCCAAAAGGTGAACTGCAAGGAGCGAATACCGATTCATGATGTTTGTCAGGACAGGCCGCAGTCTCTACTTTCTCTGGTGTGGACAAAGGCCAGAGAGCGGGCCTTTCCCGTTGCACGAAAATAATGTGGAAGTCACTATCTTATCGTAAAAAAGTGGTTGTTTTTTATGCCGGCGGCGGTATAAAAAATCATGGTGACTTTTCTGTACTCAACAAAAAGGTCAAAGATTGTACACGGGGTTTGAAAGGAGTTACGAAATGGCAGAAGGCACGGTGAAATGGTTTAACAATTCGAAAGGTTTTGGATTTATTGAACAGGATGGTGGAAAAGATGTTTTTGTCCACCATTCGGCCATCAAGATGGACGGCTTTCGCTCCCTCAATGAAGGGGACCGGGTGACGTTTGATATTGTCGATGGGGAGAAGGGGCCTGCGGCGGAAAACGTTATGAAAATCTAACCCACCCTCCTTTATCCCAAAGACAACTTTTCCGGTAGGGTTGCCAAAGAGCGTCAGAAAACACTCTCAGGTTTTCTGACGCTGTTTTTTTTGTCAAGCCAGGCGATAGCGATAGTCTTCATGCTGAAAAAATCACTGAAACAGCAGCTCTCTGTCGAGGAACTTGGGCAACTGATTGGTGCCTATGAACTCGTCGGCGATATTGCGGTGATCACAGTCTCGCCATCGCTGCTCGAAAAAGAGCAGTTGATTGCCGAGACTGTTCTGGCCGCACATCGGCAAATCAAGGTGGTGGCCAAAAGGAATGGTATCCATGCCGGCGAGTTTCGCACCCGGCCCCTGCAGGTGATTGCCGGGGAAAACCGCAAAGAAACCGAAGTCAGGGAGTTCGGTATACGGCTTTTTCTTAACCTGGAGACGGTCTACTACTCGGTGCGAAGTGGCCACGAGCGGCGGCGGATAGCCGGCCTGGTCCTCCCTGGGGAGTCTGTTCTGGTTCTCTTTTCCGGGGTGGCTCCCTATCCTTTAATGATTGCCGCCCACGCCCGGCCAAAGCGGATTGTCGGGATTGAAAAAAACCTCGAAGCCCATCGCTATGGTCTGGACAATCTCAGGCGCAATCGTTGCCGGCAGCAGATCGACCTCTACCACGGTGATGTGGGCCAACTGCCGGCGATTGCCCCTGGCAGATTTGACCGGGTGGTGATGCCGCTGCCCCAGACCGGGGAACTCTTTTTACCAGTCGCACTTGCCGCTCTGGCGGAAAATGGCTGGGTGCACTTTTATGACATGCAGCACAAAGATCAGACCGATTTGTCGCTTGCCAAAATTGTTCGGGCCTGTACCGCTGCCGGGAAGAGATTACTCTCCAGTACAGTCACCCGTTGTGGCCACTGTGGGCCGCATACCTACCGGATCTGCATCGACGCAAGAGTCAGCGCCTGAAACCGGCCTGGCTCGGTCCATGCGCTGTTGAGTTTTCCGGAGTGCCCTGTTAAGAAAGGTGGAGGAGGTCTCAGCAGGCCGGGGCATGGCCGCTTTTTTGCCATAGTTGAAAATACCTCAAGGGAGTTAGCCCGTTGTGGGCTGTGACCATTCGATAACCAGGAGCGAATATGCACATCACTTTTTATGGGGCGACCCAGGAAGTTACCGGCTCTTTTCATACCCTGACCACCGCCCGTGATACCATCCTTCTTGATTGCGGGCTTTTTCAGGGCAGGCGGCGGGAGGCAGAAGCAAAAAACCGGGTGCTGGCGGTCGATCCGCAAATTCTTACCAATGTGGTTTTATCCCACGCCCATATCGACCATTCCGGCAGACTGCCGATGCTCCCGGTAAACGGTTTTCGC
>JAZBOD010000402.1:0-2201 GCA_036350955.1 Desulforhopalus sp.
ATTGCGCCCTAACTTCTTCATCCAGCCGTAGGCAAGAAGATCGGCCTCCTCTTCATGCTGCCGACTAAAATGGAGGTTCATGCTCTGGCCGGTGGCCAATGCCCCGGTGAGCAGTGCTGGGGCGGCGGCGCCGCCAAAAGCTACAGCTGCCAGGGCAAGCCCGAGGGAAGCCACCGAGGTGTAGGTCCCCTTCTCCACCCGGGAAGCAAGGTGTCTTTTGACGATATGGCCAATCTCATGGGCAAGGACCGATACCAGTTCGTCTTCGGATTGCATGGTAGCAATCAGTCCGGAGTGAAAAAAGATCAATCCGGACGGCGCGGCAAAGGCGTTGAATTCCTTGTTGTCGATGACAAAGAAGTGGTAATCGAAGTACTGGACTCCGGCTACCTCAAGAACGTTGCGGCCAAGGGAGGTGATGTATTGGACGATATCCGGATCGTCAACCAGAGAGAAGGCCGACCGCACCGAGTAGAGCAGTTTTTCGCCGATCTCCCGTTCGGTGCCGATGGAGAAGGCGCCGGCCGGTTGGAGTGTGGTCGGTTGGCCGAGCACCAGGATCAGCAGCCAGACCAGAAAGGTTGTCTTTATTCGTTTCATTGCCGCTGCAGCCACTGCACCGTTCTCTGCAGCCCCTCCTCGGTGGAAACCAGAGGACTATAGCCAAAGTCGCGTGTCGCTCTGGCGATGGAAAAATAGTGGGATCTTGCCAGTTGCTCAGCGACAAACCGGGTCATCCTCGGCTCTCCCGGCAACCGCAAAAGCCGATAGATTCCCTCGAGCGCCCAGCCCAACCGATAGGCGGCCGAGAAGGATATGGTCGAGGAAACCTTCGGAATACCCAGCTGCCCGAAAAGTTCGTTAATCCACTGCCAGAGATTGACCGGCTCCCCTTGACTGATAAAGTAGGCACGACCTGCCGCGGCACCGTTGCCTGCCAGGCTTGCCGCGGCAAGGAGGTGAGCATGGCCGACGTTGTCGACATAGCTTATATCGACAATATTATTGCCTGAGCCCACTCGTTTCAAGGCTCTTTTTCGGCCAGCGGCAAGCAACCTCGGGAGAAGGTGAGGGTCTCCAGGTCCAAAGACCAGATGAGGGCGAAGGGCGCAGGTGTGCAATGCTGTGCTGTTAGCCTCGAGGACCATCCGTTCAGCAAGGACCTTGCTCCTGGCATAATGGCAGAGAAACCGGTTGGGATACGGCAGGTTTTCATCGCCCGCCAGAATATCCTTTTCGGCAAAGACCACCGACGGTGTAGAGGTCTGGACGAGAACCGCCACCCCGCCCTTAAGGCAGGCGCTGATGACGTTCTCTGTCCCGAGGACGTTGGTCTGCTGGTAGTCCCGCCACTTCCCCCAGATCCCGGCAAGGGCAGCCACGTGAAACACTGCATCGACCCCCTCCACCGCCCTGGCTACCTCCTCTGCGTTGGCCAGGTCTCCGGTTCGACAATCTGCGCCAAATGCGGTCATGGCCGGATAGCTGTGCCGGCCGAGGATCCTTGTCTCAACCCCGCTGGCGAGGAGTTGTCGGGCAACAGCACCACCGATAAAGCCACCTCCACCGGTAACCAGGGCCCGGCGAATCTTCAGGGTTTGATCTGTTGTTGTGCCCATATTGCCAGTTTTTCACGGAAGATTTTCGCATTATGCCGAATGTCGACAGGAAATGCCGGGTGAAAGAGAAAGTGGTTGATATCTTTGGTCAGAGGGGAACTGTCGGCCAGCAGGCGTAGATCCTTAAGGATTTTCCCTCGGTCGAAACCGGTTTTCTCATGCATTTCTAGAACTATCACCGGTTCGGCAAAGTTGGGCTCAGCACTGCTCGGAATCCCCACCAGTGCCGAGCGGCTCACTTCCGGATGTTCGTTGAAAATCGCTTCACAGGGGATGGGCAGCATGGTCCCCCGGCGGGTGACAACCCGGTGGGCCACTCGACCGCAAAACCATAATCGCCCCTGATCATCGAGATAACCGATATCGCCCATGCGGTGCCAGAGTTTCTCTCCTTGCCAGATCTTGGCCAGGGCAGTTGCCTGAGGATTATTATGATACCCCCTGGTGACTACAGCCCCGGAGACGATGATCTCCCCACGCTCCCCAGGTTTGAGCCGGGTTGTCTCGCTGAGTTGGGAAATCGGTTGATCGCTGATCTTGATTATTGCCAAATCGATACCAGCCAGAGGGCGGCCAACGCAG
>JAZBOD010000403.1:0-9308 GCA_036350955.1 Desulforhopalus sp.
ATGGAAGCGGCAATGCTCTTCAAGCAGATCGGCAAAATCGAAGCCCTGCACCGTGAACGGTACCGGCGAATGCTGGAGATGGTCACCAACGGGACAGTGTTCAAGCGGGACACCCCGATCAAATGGAAATGCGCCCTCTGCGGTTATCAGCATACCGGTAATGAGCCCCCGGTAAAATGTCCGAGCTGCAAGCACCCGCAAGAGGATTACGAACCCGCTGACATGGATATCTGATCAGAGCTGTTGCCCGGTCGCCACCGCGGCGGCCGGGCTCTACAGGCCACAACCTTTACCGGACCCCCCATGCGTCGTCTTCCCCCCGTTGCTGCCCCTGCGGACAAGATCGTTTCCCGTTTCCAAAGGGCCTGCGCCGAAGCACACCTTAAAGTCACTCCGCAACGGCTGCAGATCTACCGGGAACTGGTTCTCGCCGCGGACCACCCTTCGGCGGAAATTCTTCATAGCCGTTTACGGGCGGCAATGCCTACCCTCTCCTTAGATACTGTCTACCGTACCCTGGCTACCCTTGAGAAACACCAGTTGATCAAAAGAGTCCAGACAGTCCATGCCCAGACCCGATATGAGGCGAAGATGGACCGCCATCACCATTTTATCTGCCGCAGCTGCGAAAATGTTCTCGATTTTTTCTGGCCAGCCATCGATCAGCACGCCCTTCCGGAGGAGATTGGCCAGTTGGGCGCGGTCCTTGACCGTACGGTCACCGTATCGGGGATCTGCCGCGAATGCCTCGCCGCAGAGGCCCCGGCCCCAGACAAGGATCAACCTTGATGCAAACCAGCCAGAAGCGCTTCCCCGCGCAGCTTATCATCCTGCTGTTGTCTGCCGTGCTGGCCATTGCCGGCTGCTCCACCCGGGCTAGCGACCCGGCAACAGTTGCGCGCTACCTTGCTCCGGTCCCCGACGGAGAAACGGCCGCCCACACTCCGGCCTTCATCGTCAAGGAGCCACAACACCAATACAACCGCATCGGCAGTCCGGCGATCCGCCCCACGGCCAGCGGCATGGCGGTGGCCATTGTCGATCCCGAGCAGCCGACCCTGTTTTTTGAGACCACCGCCTTTACCACCCCCCGTGGCACATACCGCAACCTGGTCTATCGGGTCCATTTCCCGGAGGTCCCCTTTTTCTGGACCAGCCCCAACCTCACCGCCGGCAAGAACCCCGGGCTGCTGATCATCTATACCCTGGATAATCAGGATCGCCTGCTGCTGGTCACCACCGTCCACACCTGCGGCTGTTACCTCGCCTTTCTTCCCACCCCGCTGCTTGACCGGGCCAGGTACCCGGCCGACTGGCCGGAGGGCGAACAGTCGGTTTTCGGCTACCGGTTGCCTGCTCGGGTTGAGCCACCGGGCAACGATGGCCAGCGTCTCGCCTTTACTCTTGAAAGCCAGACCCACCGCATCGCTGCGGTCGACCACGCCGACCCCGGTGACCGACCGGGAGAGGAAGTGGCCATGCAGCTTGCGCCAATGCGCAGTCTGCACGCTCTCCCCTACGAGGGCGGAGTCAGTTCATTTTTTGAAACATCGGGCCCGCGTCACGGCTATGTTCGCAACAACACAAAAATTCTTGAACGGCTGTTGATCAGTTGGTGGGCATTTGACTGGCGGGTCGGCGAAGACAAAGCCTTCGCTGGCGACGATACCAGTCCGGCAATCTTCTACACCAGCCTCAAGTTCTGGGCCCGCAAGGCCTCCGACATGAAAGATTTCCCCAATTTTCTCGCCTACTGGGGTTGGGATTTATGAATCAACACACATCAGCCACCCAGAGATCAGCAAGACCATGAAACGTCCCGGGCAATACTATAGAGCCGGCGCAGGCGCAATGATCATCAACGGCAAGGGGCAGATACTCCTGTTTGAACGTTCCGACATCCCCGGCTCCTGGCAGCTCCCCCAGGGCGGCTTGAACAGCGAGGAGGAACCGTACCAGGCGGTACTGCGTGAGGTCGAAGAAGAGACCGGCATCACCGCAAGTGATCTTGAGCTTATCGCCCAATACCCGGAGCCGCTGGCCTACGAACTGCCACCCCATGCCAGAAGGAAAAAAACCGGCAGAGGCCAGGTCATCTATTTTTTTCTTTTTCGGTTCACCGGCGACGAAGAAAAGCTGGATCTGGCACAGAGCAAGGAGCTGGCCGACTGGCGCTGGGCTACGGCAAAGCAGATGACTGAACTTACCGCCGATTTCCGGAAAAGCCTCTATGCCCGTCTCGCCGAAGGGTTTTCCGGGTTCCTCGGCAACCAAAAGTAAGCCGAACAATTCCCGCCGTCACCGGTTGAGAAAGGCACCGATCGAGTTGTAGGCCCGGCTGCAGACCTCCGGCACCAGATCCTCGATGTTGAGAAAGGCGTGGATCATCTCGGCAAAGTGCAGATGCTCAACGGCGTGGCCAGCCTCCTGCAGCAATCTGCCATATCTGGCCCCTTCATCGCGAAGGGGATCGAACTCGCTGGTGATCAGCAGGGTTTGCGGGTATTTTGTGGTGAACTCCATAAACAACGGGGACACCTGTCGCCGGTTTTCCTGATTCTGCAGATAGCTGTCAAACATCCACAAAATACGTTCTCGCTCGAGAAAATAGCCGGTGCCGTTCTCGAGTACCGAGGGCGAACTAAGGCTGTAATCGAGACTGGGGTAGATCAGTACCTGCCGCTCAATTTCCAGCCCCGGCTCATATTGACCCAGGTGTGCCGCAGTAGCGCAGAGTGCCCCGCCGGCGCTGTCGCCGATCAGACCGAGTCGCGGTGTGTGGGCGAGTTGAAGATTGTCGAGCAGGCGGAAAACCCGCTTGGCGGAGGCCAGCACATCTTTCAGTCCTGCCGGGTAGGGGCATTCAGGGGCCAGCCGGTATTCAACCGAGACAATCACCCACTGCGAAACACTGGCCAGCTTACGGGCAATCGAATCATACAGGGTGATCCCGCCGGCAACGTGACCGCCGCCGTGAACAAAGAGGGCAACCGGCAGGGGGCGGTCTGGGGCGGGATGGTAGATCCGCACCGGCACCGGGTATTGCGGGGCGGGGATGACATCATCGTGGACCAGAGCGATCTTCGGTGCCCTGGTGACAAAGAGCCGGGTCAGGGTATCGAGGGATTCACGGACGTTGGTTACCGTGAGCCGGAAGCCTTTTGCTTTGGCCCGGTTCTTGTAGTCGGCCAGTTCGGCCAGCCAGCGCCGCACCGGAGGCGGAATGGCCGCATCCCTGCCGGGTTCGGCCGGTATATGGTCACGAACTCCTGGACTGCTCACTGTTCTGCCTCCTCTACCCTGCCAGTTCTGCCTTGGCAGGCTGCTCAAGCGGATCGAGAAGGAGGGTGAGCCGATTCATCATGACGATGGTATCCAGGCTCATCTCCTCTATTGGTCCGGCGATCTCCAGACAAAGCTCAAGAGCACGCCTACGGTCAGCAGCCAAGGGGACCAGCCCGGGCAGGGCGGCCAGGGCCCTCTCCGGTTCGAAACCGACGATCAGGCTTTCCCGATGAATCATCTTCGTCCGCTGTTTCGGCGGCATGCTGGCAAAAGGTTCAGTGGTCAGCAACATTTTGTTGGAGCGTTCAAGGCGGCTGCGTCTTACCTCCCGCCGGGACTGGGCGAGGAAAATCAGCATCCTGATCACTGCCTCAGGGAAACCACCCTGGGTAATTCGGTCAAGGGCATCCTGAACCGAACTGAGGTTGTGCAGGTCTTCCTGGGGTGCACTGCTGACCGTCCGGCTCAACCCCTCTCCCAGTTTTTGCACCGGCGGCAGCGCCCAGAGCAGATGAAAATTCCACTCGAGCAGGCCGTCCTGGATATCCCGGACACTATCCCACCACTGGTTGACCAGACCGGCGCCAAATCGTTCCGCCATCCGGAAAGGGTGGTCAGGAGCCACCTCCACCCGGCGGGAACGTGCCTGCGCCGCCAGATTTTTCACCGGCTGCATCATCGGGTTACGGTCACTCTGCAGCCAGCGGGGCAGGCGCATCGGGCCGGTATGGGCGATCATTTCGGCCAACCCCTTGTTGGCCACCGCCTGGACAAAGGGGCGAACCGCAAGATCATAGAATTCGCTGCCCAATTCTGAGAACCTCGCTACCGCTGCAAATGGCCGGTCCGAATCGTCGCCGCCGGCCTGGGTCATCATCTCCTTGATAGTCCGCTCGGCAAAGGCAACCTTGAAGGTTTTGCCGACACCTTCACCGCGCTCTTCGGTTATCACCATCTCATAGAGACCCGGGGGAAGTGCTTCCAGGGTCTTCAGAGTTGAAACAATCTGTTCGTGCTCCTTTTTCGCCACCGAAGAGGAGACAAAAATCCCCAGATGGCCGACACTGTCATGCAGAGTATAGAGGATGCGCTGTCCGCGGGCCCGGATCTCTTCAACACTGCTGTAGTAATCGGCGATCCAGCCAAGTGCCTGCTGCGGCGGGGTAATGTTGTCACCATGGGAAGCAAAGATGATAATCGGCGTATTGACCGCCCGCAGATCCAGGTGAATCCGCTCATTGAGATGGGCTGTTCCCCGGCCGAGCCGATTACCGACAAAGAGATTGTCGATAACCCAGGTGATCTCCTCCGAGGTCATGTAATAGAAACTGCCCCACCAGCGCTCAAAACCGACAAAACGTTCGGTCTCGGTATCGACCTTGTCCCAGAGTGCGTAGTATTTCGCCCACCAGGTATTCCCGGGGCTGAGACGTTCAAAATTAAAGACCAGGTTCGCCCCGTCAAACAGGCCGTTGCCCAGATCGGCGATCAAGCGAACCGTGGCGGCGCCGCCGGTCAGCCCTCCCAGGTAGCGCATCGGGTTATTGCCCTTCTCCCCGGCCCAGTAGGAGAGCGGCGCACCGTTGGCCACCACCGGACCGGTGATATCGGGATTGGTGGCGGCCAGGAGCATGGCAGCCCAGCCTCCCTGGCAGTTGCCGATGATCACCGGGTTCGGCGAATCGGGATGGAGCCGCCGGACTTCCCGGACAAACACCGCCTCGGCGGCGGCGACATCGGCCAGAGTCTGGTTTTTCACCGGCAGGCGGGTAAAGGTGACAAAATAGGTGGGGTGACCGTTATAGATCGCCGCTCCGACCTCACTCTCGTTCTTGAAACCGCCGATCCCCGAGCCATGCCCGGCTCGAGGGTCGATAATAATGTATGGCCGGCAGTCGTCACAGACCGTGACCCCGGGGGGTGGTTTGATGCGAACCAGCGAGTAATTCACCGGACGGTTGAGACTTTCGCCGTGTATCACCACCTCATGGTCCCAGCTCAAAACCGTTTTGTTGCCGTCTTCTTCGTGCTCGACAAAAAAATTGCCGCGCCGGCGCAGGGCATCGGAGAAAAGCAGGGCGCGTTGTCCGGAGTCCGCCAAATACTCCAGCCAGCGAAGGCCAAGAAGCGGATCAACCAGTTTGCCGGACAGCTCCGCCACCGCGGCCAGATTTTTCCCCCAGTTTTCAACCGAGGCCGTCGCTGCCCGCTTGCTGTGGGCGTCGAGAATAACGCCCAGATCGCGGAAATAGCTCTGGTATGCCCGACCATCCTCTTTGTTTCTCTTCACCCAGGCCCGAGGGCCTTCGGTCAAATCGGCGAAATCGGTCAATCCCGATAAACCCTTCATAGTCCACTCTCCACTGAGGTAACCCACCCCTATTCAGGGGACACTTTACTTATCTCCCCCGATACTCGTTCGACAATCCTCAGAACATTGCAACACTTCTGCCAATTATTCGTCCATCGTCCTGAATATTGGCGCATCAAGGCAGCTTAGCTATTACGCCTTGATCAGCTTCAGTTTCCCTGCCCCACCCGAATCAAGCATTCTTGCGTAGGTACCTGTCAGCAGAACCCTGTCCTTCGGGCACATCCTGTAATTGGCTCCTTTTCGGCCTGGGTCCTGGCTTTCTCTTTTTCAGAGGTCGATTGGTGAGCATTTCCAGGTGTTCGATAAATTTTTCTGAACCCAAAGGCCTCCCTGTTCTTTCATGTTTCCGGAATGTATCGTGATTACTCTTCTTTGGGTTGGCATTGAGCAAAGCCTGCCACTCCGCTGATGGGAGTATATCAAGCAGAGGTTTGTTTTTCACCAGCGGGTCCTCCCGTTTGCCAAGATGCACCGGGCAACTGCTCCACGGGTAGTCTTCAGCCCTCTCAACCAGCCCAGCGCGAACCGGGTTCAGCTCGATATAGCGAGCTGCAGCCAGCAGGTACTGCTCATCCATTGGAAAGGACGAAAACCGCCCTTGCCAAAGGTGACCCCGCCAGTTCCTCTGAAAATTGATATGCCGGGTATACCTCCGATGGGCTTCGCCGATGGCAAGGGCCAGCGATTCCTCGGCAGGTGGTGTGGCAATGAGATGGACATGATTGGGCATCAGACAATAACACCAGATCCCTACCTCGTATCGCTCGCACCATGTCGCCATCAACGCCAGATATTCCCGATAGTCATCAGCGGTGAAAAAGGTCACCATCCGCCTGTTTCCACGTTGGGTGACATGATGGGGTATCCCTGGTGCCACTATTCGTGCTATCCTTGCCATGATCGGAGAGTATCAGGTTGGTTTTCGCCCGTCAAGAATTCAGTAAGGTGTCCCCCGATTGTTAGATGATTGCGTGGCGGACTCTGGCGGAGACCCACTCGCTGAGGATTACCGTGCCCAGGATGACGATAAAGATCAGGCTGACCTGGGGCCAGGCCAGGGTGTTGAGGGAGTGGGAGAGTTCAAGGCCGATCCCACCGGCGCCGACCAGACCGAGGACGGTTGATTCGCGGATATTGATATCCCAGCGAAAAACGGTGATTCCGGCAAAGGCCGGGAGAATCTGTGGGGTGATCCCGTAGTCGAGGGTCTGCAGGGCGGAGGCACCGGTAGCGGTGACCGCCTCCACCTGGGAGTGGTCAATCTCCTCAATCGCTTCATAGAGGAGTTTGCCGATAAAACCGATCGAGCGGAGGGCGATGGCAATTATCCCGGCCAAAAGCCCCGGGCCGAGGATCGAAACCAGCAGCAATGCCCAGATCAGTGAGTTGATCGAACGGGAGGAAACGATCACCAGCAGGGCAACCGGCCGGATAAACCGGGTGCTTGGCGAGGTATTGCGGGCCGCAAGAAAAGCGACCGGCAAAGCCAGCACCACGCCGAGCATCGTTCCCAGGGTGGCGATATTGAGAGTATCCCAGAGCGGTACCCAGAGTCGTGCCATATACGACCAGCGGGGAGGCACCATCCGCCCGGCAATATCGGCCGCCTGGCGGGGGGAATCCTCAACGAACACCCACAGGGTCTGCTGATTCATCACCTGCCAGCAGAAGACAAACAGGGCCACAAGCAGCAGCCAGCCGAACCAGCCGGCAAGTTCGCTGGCACTGCTTCGCCGCTGCCAGGTTTTTTTCCCGTCAACTTCCCGGACCGGCATTACTGCACCCACTTGCGGATTGCCCCGGAGCTGTATTCGGCAATCAGGACAATGACGATGATGATGATCAGAATCGCCGCCGCCGAGTCAAACTCGTACCGGTCAATGGCGGTGTTGAGGGTTGCGCCGATCCCCCCCGCCCCGACAATGCCGATCACTGCCGATTCACGGAAATTGATATCCAGCCGGTAGAGGGAGAGGCCGATCAGTCGCGGCATCACCTGGGGCTGGATCGCGTAGTTGACCAGCTGCAGCCAGCCGGCGCCGGTGGCCCGTATCGCCTCGGCCTGGGCCTCCTCGATTTCCTCGATATCTTCGGCGAGCAGTTTGGAGAGAAAACCGATGGTGGCAAAGGCCAGAGTGAGAAAACCGGCCAGGGGACCAAACCCGACCATGGCGACAAAGAGGATGGCAATGATCACCTCCTGAAAACTGCGGGAAACGGCAATGATTGCCCGGCATATCCCGTAGACCAGAGGTGGGGCGAGATTCCGTGCCGCCCCGACACCGATGGGTACGGAGATCAGTATCCCCACCACCGTCGAAGTGAGGGTCATGGTGAGGCTTTCAAGAATCCCGGCCCGGATATCGGCACCGCGGGAGAGAAAGTCAGGGGCGAGAAATCCAGCGATAAAGGCCCAGCCCCGGGGAAGCCCGTCCCATACCCGGGACCAGTTCACCTCTACCGACCCGATGCCGAAAATCAGATAGAGCAGTGCGCCCAGGACCAGACCATAACGCAGCCAGGGCCGGTTGATAAAGGGCGGCCTGCGCCAGTGCTGCGGATAGCCACTGGCAGCTGCCGTCCCGACGTACTGGTGATTCATCGCACCACCGCCAGACTCTCTTTGACAACTTCCGCCGGCTGAGCAGGCTGCACTCTCGGTAACTTCCCGGAGACTTTGCCAACAGTGGCGCTCCAGTCCTCCACCCCGTATATTTCGGTGAGCACCTCGGCATCAAGGCCATCGGGGGGACCGTCGTACACCACCTCGCCCTGGCGAAGGCCAACGATCCGTCGGACAAAGAGCTGGGCCAGGGCGACATCATGGATGTTGATGATTGCCGCCAGGCCACGTTCAGCACAAACCTCGGTGATCAGTCGCATGATCTGCCGGGAGGTCTTCGGATCGAGGCTGGCGGTGGGTTCATCGACCAGCAGCAGATCAGGGTTCTGCAACAGGGCCCGGGCAATCCCCACCCGCTGCCTCTGCCCTCCGGAGAGGGCATCGGCACGCTTGTCGACATGTTCCGCCAGACCCACCCGGTCAAGGGTGGCAAAAGCCTGGGCGACCGCCGCCGGGGGAAAGCGCCGCCAGAACGACTTCCAGAAGCCGACATAGCCCAGTTGCCCGGAGAGGACGTTCTCCATCACCGTCAACCGCTCCACCAGGGCATACTCCTGAAAAATCATCCCCATCCGCCTCCTGGCCCGCCGCAGCTCGGTGCGGTTCAAGCTGGTCAGCTCGAGACCTTTCAGCTGCACCGACCCGGAACTCGGTTCGATCAGGCGGTTGATACAGCGGATCAGGGTGGACTTGCCGGATCCGGAAGGGCCGATCAGGCCGACCACCTGCCCTTTGGGGATCTCCAGACTCACCCCTTTAAGGGCCAGGTCGCCGGTGCGGTAGCGCTTTGTCAGCGCACTCAGGGTTAACACAATTTACCGGCACTCGTAGCTGACGCCCATCGCCTTATCGATGGTCCGCACCACCTCCCAGAATTTCTGGTAAGTGATTGGGATGAATTTGGCCTCACCGGAGTTTTTGAACTCCTCCATCAGCGCCGAACCCTCCCATGGGAAGGAGAAGAAGGCCTCTTTAACCTTTTCCTGCAGATCCGGGTGGAGGTTGTAGACCACCCCGTAGCCGGTG
>JAZBOD010000404.1:0-4549 GCA_036350955.1 Desulforhopalus sp.
CCTTTGAAGCGGAACTGGATATAGTTCTCTTCCGTCCGGTCACCGGACAAAGTGTCGATAATAGCGAAATGGTACCCGAAACGGAGCAGCAGATGGGCATAGCTTTCCGCTACCAGGGCATAGCTGGCCAACTGCGATGAGCTCTTCAGATCAAAGATGCCGCCACTGATCTGGTCAAAACGCTCCCAGTCAAGGTGGAGCAGGCCTTCCGACCAGGTGACATCCTGATGAGCCAGCCCCGCCCACACCGCCCGCATCGGCAAACTGGCAAAATCTTCCGGGACAACGCTCTTCTTCCCGCCGGCATCCTCGCTCAACCCGCCCCCCAGGTCAAGGACCTGCATGACCATGGGGATATCCGACGCAAGCACTTTGGCCCGGCGCAGACCACGTCCCTTGTCCACCAGGGAAAACATCTCTTCGGTCCCCTTTTCGTGGACAAAACGGACCAGGTCGTGGAAGCTTTGGCAATTCTCCGGCCGAAACGTTGTCGAGGCCGGATCGGTGAGGTTAAGGGGGCTGATCAGCGCCATGATCGGCGCGAGTTTTTCCTGAAAGGGCAGCGGTGGCCTGGCCTGCTGCTGCTCCTGCCAGGCAAGGAGCTCGGCCACTTCGCCATCATAGATTACACCTCGGTAGGCATCCACCGTAACAACCTGCCCGTTACAGAGATCAAGCTCACCCAATCCCACCACCAGCGGCAGGCCGAACTCCCGGGCCACCGAGGCGAAATGGCTGGCCTTGCTGCCGTGTTCGGCGAGCACCGCCCGCACCTTGTGGGCAAGAGGGACGAGACCTGGGGGGATACCGGAGGTAACCAGGATACTCCCCGATGGCACCAGGTGGAGGCCTGCCCCGTCCCGGTGGCGGTATACCTCGCCGGCAGCAACACCGACACTGGCCGGGATACCCATCTCGAGCAGTTCCGCGGCCGGGGTAACCGGCGGCAGACTCTCTTCCGTTCCGCTGGTGGCTGGATTTTCGTCGTTGCTCTTCTGGGCGGCATTGATCGGTCGTGACTGAAGCACCAGCAGTCGGCCCTGGTGGTCCTCAGTCCATTCGACATCCTGGGCCGCACCGCCGCTCAGTGCCTCAAGTTCGAGCCCCCAGCGGGCCAGGGCCGAAACCGCCTTTTCGTCGATACAGAAAGGGTCAGAGGTTCCTCCGGCCAAACCGGCAGGCCTTGGCGAACTATCCCGATAAGCAGGTTTTTTTGCCCAGAAATGCTCCGGGTCGCGGCGGGAAAGGACAAACTGGTCGGGAACGGTACTGCCGTCGACCAGGGCGATACCCAGACCGGGGACAGCGGTCACCACCAGCGAATCTCCCTGCCCGGCATCCAGGGGATCGCGGGTATACATCACCCCGCTGGTCCGGGAATGAATCATCGGCAGAATGAGAACCGCCATGGGCAATTGGGCATCGGCAAGGCCGCTGTGCAGCCGGTAAGCCAGAGCAGTTGGCGAATATTTGCTGGCGAGTACAGTCTTGTAGGCCTCGGCAATCTCGGCGGTGGGAACATTGAGCACGGTAGCATACTGCCCGGCAAAGGAAACATCGCCATCCTCTGCCGTGGCACTGCTGCGCACCGCCCAGGTCGATACCGCCGCCTGGTTGGCATCGACGAGACGGGCAGTGGCTTCGAGGATCCCCAGACGAATCGACTCCGGCACCTCGCCACCAAGGATCGCCCGGCGGATACTCTCGCTCCGCTCGACGAGATTTTCCGGTCGGCGCAGTTCAAGGCTGCGCAGCTGACGGGCGATCTCCTGCTGCAGATGGTTTTCTTCAATAAAGGCCTGAAAGGCATTGGTCGTCACCACCAGACCGGGGGGGACCGGGATACTGGTTTCATGACCGATCCGGGCCAGAGCAGAGGCCTTGCCGCCGCAGAGTTCCGGGTAGGCCCAGGCCTCATCAAGAAAGAGCAGATAGGGCGGCCCGTCGGCTGGCACCGTCTCGACCAGCAGCAGGTCCAGCTGATGCTTTATCCGGGCATGGCTGGTCGTCAGTCCGGCATAGACTTTCGGCCGCATCTCCTGCAGGCTCTCGGCCAAGCGCTCAACTGCAGAAGCCAGGGCGTTTACCAGTGCAGCTACCCGGGACCAGTCGGTGGGGATCGGCTGATGGTACATCTCCTCCAGCCGGGTGATCAACTTCAGGCTGGCCCGATCGCGGCCAAGCAGGATTTTAAACAAGGTAAACTGGCGCTGCACCACCTTATCCGGGGTAAAAACCCGCTTGGTCCAGGAAGAAATTTTCTCAAATACCATGGGTCCCTCACCAACCAGGCAGGATCGTCTTCTCCCCCCAGGGTGAAAACCGCCCTGGGGAAGAGCAGACCATCAGGTTTTCCACGCGCCAGCAACAAAGGGGCAACCGCAACTGCATGGGGTTGCCCCTTAACATTCGCCTGTGCCAGC
Source organism: Desulforhopalus sp. (assembly GCA_036350955.1). Taxonomy (GTDB): domain Bacteria; phylum Desulfobacterota; class Desulfobulbia; order Desulfobulbales; family Desulfocapsaceae; genus Desulforhopalus_A. The sequence goes on from JAZBOD010000404.1 coordinate 2,424, forward strand.
GGCATCGGCTGGTGAGCGAGAAGCGGTCTGGCGTCAGGCCAGGCAGCTGTTCTCGCTCATCCCCTCGCCGGGGCAACAGTGCTCAGCGAATTAACCAAAAAACAGTTTGATCAGGTCTTTGCCAAGGAATCCTCGGGCCATGAAGTTTAAACCGACATAGAAGGCGAGAACGATGAAGATCCTGGTCAATACCTTATCCGGGATATACTGGGAGGTCCGCGGGCCGATCATCGAGCCTACGAAAACACCAACCAGCTGGGTGCCGATCAACGGCCAGTACACCAGGGCTCCGGCAGCCAGATAGCTGAGGATACTGGTGATCATCCCGATGAGCACCGCCATCGCCGAGGTACCGGCAGCCAGATACATCGGCAGCCCGGAGATACTGGTCAAAAACGGTACGAGCATGAAGCCGCCACCAACCCCGAGAAAAGCGGCTATTGCGGCAATAATAAAACCACCGATAATCGGCAGCAGAGGGCTGAAGGAAAATTCGACACCGTAGAAGTTGAAAGAGATCTTGCCAAGGCTCCAGGAGTTCATCTTCACCCCAAGATCGGCCGTATCGACAGCTTCACCGCTCCGCTTCTTTTTCATGGTTGCCTCGAAGGCGTTGGCCGCCTCTTTGGCTTTCTTCTTCCGCTTGGCCCCGGCCGGAGTACTCTCATAGAGCATGTAACAGCCAAGTACCAGAACAAAAACCCCAAAGTAGCCGACATAATCACGGAAAGAGATCTTCCCGGCGGTCAAGGTGGGGATCAGGTAGCTGCCGGCAATCGAACCGATCGCCAGGAAGAGCCCAACCGGCCAGACCAGACGGCCAAGCTTTAAGTAGTTGAAGGTCGAAACCAAAGCACTCAACCCGACCATGAACTGGTTGGAAACCCGGATCGAATCGGTCACCGATTTATTCAGCGGTGGCGCACTCTCCCGGAAGCTGCCGGCGTAGTTGCCCAGGCCGTAGATGGTGATATGGCCGATACCGGCCATGATCCCGCCGAAGGCCCCGACGGTGGAAAAGATCCAGCCTACCCAGATCGCCCAGAAAAAGGCGAGAATCAGATTGATCTGCGGCCCGCCGGGAATGTCGAGATAACCGGGCTCGGCGGCGGCATCGATTTTTCCGGCCTCGACCGCCATATTGATGCCCTGGGTTAAACGATCATCCATCGCCAGGGCAGTTCCGCCCATGGCAATCATCGCCATGGCCAGCACCACCAGCGACAACAGGATAACCTTACTCTTATGGGAACTGCGCAATTTTTTCAGCATGGTTTTCACTCCTCTCTAATGAAAAATAGTTAACTTCGTCTCCGCTTCCAACTGGTTTCACCAGATATCGCCATCCACCTCCTTCTTCCTTTGGTTTCGCCCGGTTGCTGCAACAAAAGCCAATTACAGGTTGATTATGCGGGTCTCACCGACATATTCCCGGCTGGTATAGCCGGTCATCGCGGTCATCTTCGCCGTCAGTTCGCCGATACTTTTCAGATTACGGATAATCGTCTGGATATCGGCCACCTGGTCCGGATCGGTCAGGTCGGTCTCAAGCAGCTGCGCGGTACCAAGTGCGGCAAAAAGCGGGGAGTTGATCTCGTGGGCCACCGTTCCGGCCAGTTCAACCACGCCCTCCAGTTTGCCCCGCCGGGCCTGCTCCGCCTCCAATCGACGCTGGGCGGTTATGTCGCGAATCACTTCAATGACAAATTCCAACTCCCCGGCAGCGTTGAGCATCGGGGTGGCGGTCCGCTCATACCAGCGGCTGATTCCTTCGCGATCTACCTGTTGATAGATACTGGCCATCCTCTTCGAGTGGAGGACCTGATCGACCGGACAGGGTTCACCATCTTCTCCAGCCGTGCAGAGGCGGCTGTAGTCGATGCCCAGCACCTCTTCCTCCTTACGGCCATCGGCCTGGAGGAAGGCCCGGTTGGCCATCACTACCCGGCGGTTCCGGTCGATCACCAGCAGCTGCGGCCGGATACAGTCGAGGATGTTGCTGAGGAAACGCTCCTGCTCTTCTATCTGGTTAAACAGCAGGGTTATCTTCCGATAGGTTCGGGCCTTCTGAATGGCGTTGCCACCCTCTTCCGCCACCGCCACGGCAAAGTCGATTTCACTCTCAC
>JAZBOD010000405.1:0-3364 GCA_036350955.1 Desulforhopalus sp.
GGCAACCGATCCGTTCTTGCTTGCGCCAGGCGTCCACAGGCATTATTATAGCGCTCTCAGTTCAAGTGATGATAGTCTCCTTACCGGCGCAGTGGACAACCACAGTTAACCTCCACCTCACGCAATAACCTTTCCTCCAGGAAAGATCGATGCCCTTTTGGGGGAAAAAATCGTTGAAGAGTACGGGCAAACCGCGCTTGCTGTTTATGACCTCGGTGCCATTCTACCAGTGGCGGGGTTCGTCTATCCGGATAGCCTTCAATGTCCAGGCCTTCGCCGAACTAGGTTATCAAGTCGACTTGGTGACCGTGCCGATCGGTGAAACTCGAGATATCCCCGGGGTAACCATCCATCGTGTCGCCAATCCGTTTCGGCAAAAAGATCTGCCGATCGGCCCATCCCTGGCAAAAGCTTTTTTTGACGTTCTGATCTTTTTCAAGGCCCTCAGGATGGCCCGACACCACTCCTACGCGGTGGTTCATGCCGTCGAAGAGGTTGGCCTGCTTGGTCTGCTGATCGCCCGGATCACCGGTGCCCGGGCAGTTTTTGAAAAGCATTCCGACCCGGCATCACATCAGGACAAAGCACTGAAAAATCTGGTGCTCGCGCTCTACCGCCGGGTCGAGACCCTGGTCATCCGCAAGACCGACGCAGTAATCGGTACCGGTGAAGGGCTGGTAAATCAGGCTCTGGCCGTGGCCCCTGAACAGATGGTTCACCATATCTTTGACATCCCCTCTTCGCTGGTGGAGGCGGACGTTGATCGGGTCAAACACATTGTCGACCAGGTGCGGCAGGATCCTGACGAAGTGATTGCCCTGTACATTGGCTCCTTTGCCGTCTATCAGGGGATAGACCTGATGTTTGACAGCCTGCCCATCGCCTTGCAGGCATCCCCGAAGCTTCGCCTGGTTGTGGTCGGCGGGACAGAAGAGCAGATAGCCGAGCGCACTGCCTGGCTCAAGGAGAAAGGGATAGAGTCGGCAGTCCGTTTTCTCGGTTTTATTCCACCGGACCATGTACCGAACTATGTTGCCGCCGCCGACATTCTCCTTTCGCCCCGCAGTTCCGGGATCAACACCCCGCTCAAACTCCTCGATTATCTCAAAGGCGGCAGGGCGATTCTCGCCACTGATACCCTCGCCAACCGCCGGATTATTGATGAAAAGGTCGCGATCCTCAAAGCCCCCAGCCCGAAATCCTTTGCCTCCGGCCTGGTCGAGCTGACCGTCAACGCTCCGCGACGAAAAGAGCTCGGCCGGCAAGGGCGAAAGCTGATAGAAAAAACCTACAATTTCGCCCGATTCAAGCTGTTACTGAAAAACTGCTACGACAAATTGCATTCCAGCTGAGCAAAGCATTCCCAGGATAAGGAGATCGGCCGATACGCCCCGCTCAGCCAGAGTGCCCGGCAAGCCTTTGCCCAACCGCCTGGCTGGTTAGTTCTCGGCCGGCTTGTCCGCCAGGACCATGGTTGGCCGACGCAGGGTGAGATAGACCCCGGCGACGGTGATCAGGATGCCGATCAGCGCCAGCACCGACAACTGCTCATCAAACAGCCACCAGGCCTCAAGCGCGGTCAGTGGCGGCACCAGATAAAAATAACTGGCCACCCGGGAGACCTCCCCGAGACGGATCATCAGCATCAGCAGGAGGATGGCGCTCACCGACAGGCCGAGCACCAGCCAGAGCAGAGCGCCGATCAACTGCGGATGCCAGACAACCTCACCGCTTTCAAAGGTAAAGGTGAGCACCGCCATGGCCAGGGTGGTTGAGAGATACTGAAAGAACGAGCCGGTGAGCAGGTCGGTGCCACCGCCATGCTTTTTCTGGTAGAGGGTCCCCACCGAGATGCAGATCAGGGCGACAAAGGCCGCGGCCAGGGCGGCAGGATGCACGGTAAAGCTCTTTTCGGCAAAGCCGCTGCCGAGCACCAGGGAAACCCCGACCAGGCCAATCAACAGGCCGAGCCACTGCAGGGCCAAAAGCCGCTGGGCAAAGACCACCCGGGCCAGCAGTGCGGTGAAGATCGGCTGCAGGCCAACGATCAGGGCGGTGACCCCGGCCGGCAGGCCGAGTTTGATCGCCGCAAAGACTCCACCCAGATAACCGGCATGGACCAGCAGACCGACCACCATCTGGTGCCCGGCCTGCTGGCGGTTTGGCCATTTTGCCCGAAAAATGAGAATCAGGCCGAGAAAGACCGCCAGGGTCAGCAGCATCCGCAGCAGCAGCAGGTGGAAAGGTTCGATCCACGGCAGGCCGTAACGGGCGCCGATAAAACCGGTACTCCACAACAGGACAAAAGCAAACGGCACCAGCCGGATGAGCATTGTTCATCTCCCGCACAGCTCACGCTGCAAAATCCCCTGAGCCACCCCGGCCGTACCGGCCACCTCTGGCTTCCTCTCTTTGTTCAACTGGGCGGCTATCATATCGCCATTGGCCGGACTTTGCCATGGCCAGTTTCTTCCTGACGTAAAAATAGCGTTGCAGGCAGCGTGCCCCTCCCCCTTCTGCTCTCCGCTGCCCGGGGAAACTGCGCAGCTCGCCGGAGAGCTATTTGCTCTTGGCGGAAAATTTCGTTATGATCAATCGAACAGGAGTCCAATCTCGACCTCACCGGGAGGTGGCGCATTGAAATTTCGGACAAAATTGCTTTGGGCCTTCCTTCTCTTCGCCATTCTGCCGCTGCTGGTCGTCTGCCTCGGCCTCTATGCCCACACCCGGGACGCACAAATCCAGGTGATCAGTAACCACCTGGAGTCGGTAGCCTCGATTCAGCGCAACCGGATCGAGGCAATTAACGCCCGGAACCTCGAACGGCTCAATCTGGTCACCAGCAGGACCCAGCTGCGCCTCAGCCTGGAAAATTATCTCCGCACCGCCGACCCCGACCACCAGCAAAAAATCAACCGGATTCTCGCCGACGCCAAAGACTCCATCGCCGATTTCGCCACCCTGTCCATCGCCGACCTTGCCGGGACCATCGTCGCCTCTACCGATCCAGACCAGATCGGAGCAGTGGTGGTTGCCGCACCATGGTTTACCAGCGGCCAGGCGGAAAACCGGGTCGACCTCTTTTACCTTGATCCGGCGGGTGCAATCAAAATCCGCCTCTCCGGTCCACTGCTGCTGGATGACCAGCTGCTCGGGGTGCTGCAGATCGAGTCCTCGGTGGATAATTTTCTCAACTCGATCAACGACTACACCGGCCTCGGCGAAAGCGGCGAGACGGTATTGATCGCCATCGCCAATGACGGTCAGGGCACCTACCTGCTGCCGACCCGGTTCAACCCGGAGGCGGCAATGCGCCTGACCGCCAGGGCGCCAGGCAACCTCTCGCAGCATGCAGAACGACGTA
>JAZBOD010000406.1:0-2795 GCA_036350955.1 Desulforhopalus sp.
ACCTCAGGGATGGCCGGGGGCGATCACCTCCATTTCTCAGTGCTGATCAACGGAGAGTTCGTCACCCCGGTGGAGTGGTGGGATCAAAATTGGCTGGAAGTCAATATTGAGGAACCCCTCACCGACTCCAAATTTTGACCACTGAGCCTACTGCAAAACCTAGATTTTGGGCGAAAAGATTGTTTTGCTAATGGCTCAAGGGTCTCAACGGCATGGGTTAGCGGCGTGCTGCGGAGCAGTTTAGTCGTCATAATCATAATCCGGATGCCCGCACAGGGCGCAGCGTAAAGTTTGGTCATCACGGTCGAAGATCCATTGCCACTCTTTTTCGCTGAGCATCTCTTTTTCTGAGAGGCGACAATTGATACAGACCCATTTATCGCCCTCTTCCGTGGCAAATAAGTGCATGCTCTTCTCCCTTCGATTCGATGATTGACCATCCGACCGCACCCGACCGCGTTCTCGCGCCCTTTAGCAAAGAACACCTCTTATACAGGATTCAGCGGCAAAAGACAAAGCTTCCAGGGATCTTTCTTTCGCACAAGGCATTCCCCGTTGGAGAGTTATCATGAAGCCTTTCGCCAAAGTCCCCTGGCTTCTCTACAGCTATCTGGCCACCGAGATGCTGGCGCCCTTTTTTGCCAGTTTTCTCATCATGAATTGTGTCTTTTTCCTGGTTAAACTCATCCCTTTTCTTAATTTTGTTCTGGAGTTGCACATTGGTCTGGCAGATTTTCTGCGACTCTTCTCCTACCTCTTCCCGAATATTTTCCTCTATTCCATCCCCATGGCGGCGATGATGGGGGTTACTATCGGTTTTGCCCGTCTCTCCAGCGATTCGGAAATTCTTGCTCTGAAAGCAAGCGGCATCAGCATCTACCGGATCCTCCCCCCGGTGGTCATGGTGACCGCATTGATTGCCCTGCTGACCAGCTATTTTTCGATCAAACTGATTCCAATCAGTGAGATCTATATGAAACAGCTCACCTACCAACTGCTCAAGGAAAAAATCAGCAGTGGGATTCAGGAGCATCTCTTCACTGAAGCCCTGGGCGATGTTGTCGTCTATGTCGAACAGATCGACAAGGAGACCGAAGACTGGACCAATGTCTGGGTATCCGATATGCGGGGGGTGAGCAACCCGATCGTCACTATGGCCTCGACCGGGCGAATGTATGGTGATCCGACGACGATGGAGGTATCGATCGTCCTCAATGATGGCAGTCTGCATCGCCCTGGTCTCGAGAGTGCCCAAATTGTCCAGTTTGATCGTTACCAGATCAATATTCCTTTGCGCCCGCCCAGCAGCAAGGAAACCACGGTCAAAAGAAAATCCTCCCAGACGATGCCGGAACTGCTTGCCGATGCCCATCGGTTTCGCGACGACAAGAAGCAGCAGAGAGATTTTCTGATTGAGTACCATAAACGCCTGGTCCTGCCAGTGGGCTGCCTGATCATCAGCCTGATCGGTCTGCCGCTTGGCCTCCAGGCACGGCCAGGCCGCAAAGCCATCGGTATCCAGGCCGGTCTGGTCATTTTCGTTCTCTATTATATCTTCTATACCCTGGGGAAAAATCTGGCGGAAAGTGGGGCATTACCGGTTTCTCTGGCAATGTGGGCCACCAATGCGCTCTTTTTTGCCCTGGCAATCTATTGGTTGATCAGGGTAACCAATGAACGGTCGCTGCTGCCTGAGCGTCTGTCTGAGGCCTTAGGCCAGGCAAGTGAACAGGTAACCGAAAAAACCGGGCAGCTGTTACGGTTACTCCGGAGGAAGATTCTCGGCCGTGGCCCGGGAAAAGTTCTAGCGGAAGAGGAAATCGATCTGGGCAATCCGACCCTGATCAGAGGGAATGCCAAAAGCAGGGTCTTCCATCTTCCCGGATGCGAGTTTTATGATTGCCCCAACTGCACCATAGAATTCAAAGATATCCAGGTGGCCATTGATTCAGGCTTTGAGCCCTGTCGGTTCTGCAAGGATCTGGAGAGTGCTGGCCCCGAAGATTTGGCAGGTCAAACTGAAGACCAGCCGGAAGCTGTTGAGAAAGGAGCCCTATGAAACTGCCCACCTCAGAAGAGATGCGTCGGCTCGATCACTCGGCAAGCACCGATTTTGCTGTTCCCAGCATCGTTCTCATGGAAAACGCTGGTCTGGGCACCGTCTTGATGATGGAACAGGAACTTGGCCCCCCCCCGGTCAACAGTTTCGCACCGATTTTTATTGGTCCGGGCAACAACGGCGGGGATGGGCTGGTAATCGGTCGGCATCTCCACCAGCGCGGCTGCCTGCCGCTCTTTTTCTTTTTGGTTGACCCGGCTACCCTTGTTGGCGATGCCGCGGTCAATCTACAGATTATCCGCAAGCTGCAGCTGCCATTCCATGTCATCGATACTCCGGCCCGGGTGGAAAACATTCCCCTGTTTTGTCGGCAGCATGCCTCGCGTGGCCACTTTTGCTACGCGGTGATCGACGCCATTTTCGGTATCGGTCTGGTCCGCGAGGTTGCCGGCCATTTTGCCGATACCATCCGGATGATCAACCAACCTGGATTGATCAGCTCAGCCCCGGTGGTTGCCGTCGACACCCCTTCCGGAATGGATGTCGATACCGGGAAAATTTTCGGCTGTTGTGTCCGGGCGGACTATACCGCCACCTATGCTTTTGCCAAACCGGGGCAATATATTCACGGGTCGACGAGCTGGGCTGGAAAATTGAACATCATCGACATCGGTATCCCCCCGGAAGCGGTGCAGTGTGAGGCCATCGCCACCCACCTGGCAACCACGGAAACAGT
>JAZBOD010000407.1:0-5338 GCA_036350955.1 Desulforhopalus sp.
ATCGCCGTGCTTACCATAAAATCCCTTGAAGGGGCGGTACTTGAAGAGTACTCCCTGCAGGTACTCGAGACCTGGGAACTTGGTCAGACCGGCCTCGACAACGGTGCCCTGCTCCTGATCGCGTACAATGACCGGCGGCTGAGAATTGAGGTCGGCTATGGTCTCGAGGGGAGCCTCACCGATCTGACCGCCGGCCGCATCATCAGCCAGGTGATTACCCCGCACTTTCGCCAGGCGGACTTCGATCAAGGGGTAATTGCCGGGGTGACGGCAATGATTGCCGCGGTTCACGGAGAGTTCTCCGCGGAACAGACGCCAGTTCGAGGAGGACACCAGCGCAGTGACGAGGCCGGCGGCCTCCTGATGTTTCTCCTCTTTATGCTGTTCAATATCGGCAAGATCCTCGGCCGCCGACCCTTTCTCGCGGGGGGACTCGGTGCAGTCGTTGTGCCACTGTTCAGCTTCTCTTTTTTCGGGCCACAGTGGTTGATCCTGTTCAGCCTGGTTCCGACAGGTTTTATCGCCGGCTGGCTGGCCGCGACCCTCTTTGGCCGCCACACCAGGCGACTCGGCAGTTCAGGGGTCGGTTCGCGCCACACCCACCCGGGAAATTTCGGCGGCGGTGGTGGAGGTGGTGGTGGAGGCGGCGCCTCAGGGAGATGGTAAAATGAGCAGCCCGGCTAGACGCTTTTTAAGCAGAACCGAACAGCAGCGGGTAACCGAAGCAGTGCGGGCGGCAGAGCAGCTCACTTCGGGGGAGATCGTCCCGTTGATCGCCTCCCGCAGCCACGACCACCCGACCGCGGCGATATCCGCCAGCGTTGCCCTGGCCATTCCGCTGGCCCTGTTGCTCAGTTCCCAGATCGGCAGCCGGCTGTGGCTCGGCTGTGACAGCGTCTGGCTGTTTCTGATCACCGCACTGGTCCTGCATGGCCTCCTCTACCCGATCACCCTCCGCAGCGATCTGCTCAAACGTCCTTTTCTCGGTCGCCGCCGAACAGAAAGGGAGGTTCAAAGGGCCGCAGTAGCCGCCTTCTACGCCGAAGGACTGCACCAGACCGCCGAAGCTAATGGCATTCTGCTCTATATCTCGGTCGTCGAGGAGCGGGTGTGGATCCTTGCCGACCGCAGTATCAACCACCTGGTCGAGCAAAAGGTGTGGGACGAGATGGTCGATCAATTAACCAGGGGGATTCGCAGCGGCAAGCGATGTGAGGCGATCTGCACCACCATCCACAGGATTGGCGAGATCCTCAGGCAGCACTTCCCTCACCATAGAAAGGATATAGACGAACTGCACAATCTGATCATCCGTTGACCGAAAAGAGTCAGGGATAGACCTCAGCATTGCGAAAAAGCAGTCCGCCAGCATCTTTTTCGGACAACCTGGGTGGCGTGTTTATCGGCCAGTTGATTGCCAGATCCGGATCGTTCCAGGCGATGCAGCGTTCATGCTCCGGGGCATAGTATTCGCTTGCCCGGTAAAGGACTTCGGCACTTTCCGAAAGAACCAGAAAACCGTGGGCAAAACCCTCCGGAATCCACAGCTGTTTTTTGTTGTCGGCACTGAGATATTCACCAACCCAGCGGCCAAAACCTGGAGAGTGGCGACGGACATCTACGGCCACATCAAAGATTTCACCGACCACAGCCCGTACCAGCTTGCCCTGGGGCTGGCGAATCTGGTAGTGCAGACCGCGCAGGACGCCCTGCACCGAGCGGGAGTGGTTATCCTGGACAAAGTCGCGGACCAACCCGGTCTTTTCCAGCCAATGCCGCTGATTAAAACTCTCAAAAAAGAACCCCCGCGGATCGCCAAACACTTTCGGCTCAATGACCAGCACCCCGTCAAGGGCGGTTTTTTTTACCTGCATACCACACCCACCTGTTGTCGCTTTTCCCGACTACGACCAATGAAAATCAAGCCCTGTTGCCCCCCTGAACCTGCCACAGAGGTCGGCAGACTGCCAGAGACTTACCGCAAGCTGTATCTCGGCCAGCCCGGCAGGACCAAGAAATGTACCACCAGTTGCCAGGTTTGCCTCGGTAAACTGATTCAGCGAGTATACATCGCAGCATAATATTCCCGGTAGGCACCGTTGACAATGGCTTCGACCCAGCTCCGGTTGACCAGGTACCAGTCAACGGTTTTCTCCATACCTTTGGCAAAACTCATCTTCGGCTCCCAGTCAAGCTCTGCGCGGATTTTCCCCGCATCGATCGCATAGCGGCGGTCGTGGCCAAGGCGATCCCGGACGAAAGTGATCAGGTTCCGGCGAGGTTGGCCCGATGGCGGCAGACCGAGCCGGTGATCAAGGAGATCACAGATCAGGGTAACCACTTCAAGATTCTGTTTTTCATTATTGCCGCCGATATTGTAGGACTCCCCGTCTCTGCCCTTTTCGAGGACCTCGACAATCGCCTCGCAGTGATCACCAACATAGAGCCAGTCACGGACATTTTTGCCGTCGCCATAGACCGGCAGCGACCGGCCATGGACCGCGTTGTTGAACACCAGCGGAATCAACTTCTCCGGGAACTGATACGGTCCGTAGTTGTTTGAACAGTTGGTGATCCGCACCGGCAGTCCATAGGTATGGAAATAGGCCCGGACCAGGTGATCAGACGAGGCCTTGGACGCGGAATAGGGCGAACGGGGATCATAGGGAGTGTGTTCGGTAAAAAGTCCGGTCGCACCGAGGGAACCGTAGACTTCGTCGGTACTGACATGAAGAAAACAGGGCCGGGTCCCTTGCCAGTCACTGTTCAGCCAGTTCTGCCGGGCCATCTCGAGCAGATTGAAGGTGCCGAACACGTTGGTGCGGATAAAATCAGCCGGACCGCTGATCGATTTGTCGACATGGGACTCCGCGGCAAAATGGACAACGGTGTCAACCCGCTCTTCGACAAAGAGTGCGGCAACCAGTGACTCGTCACAGATATCCCCTTTGACGAAACGGTATCCCTCATCTGCAGCTATCCCTTCAAGATTGGCCGGGTTTCCGGCATAGGTCAAGGCGTCGAGATTGATCACCCGCCAGGCAGGGCGGATGATCCGCAGCAGATGGATAAAGTTGGCGCCGATAAAACCGCAGCCGCCGGTCACCAGCACATTGCGTTTATTTTGCATAGTCTCCAGTTTTCTATTTTCAATACGTTAAAAACAACCTATGCTATGAGTTTTTCTGCCTCACCTTATAAATGGTTCTTCCGATAAATTAAAGCCCTATTTACGTAACCGATGCGGAAACAACTCGACCAGGAGATTGCCAGGCGCAAAACCTTTGGCATTATCAGCCACCCTGACGCCGGCAAAACCACGCTTACCGAAAAACTCCTGCTTTTCGGTGGCGCGATCAGTATGGCCGGGGCAGTAAAATCCCGCAAAGTCGATCGGCACGCTACCAGTGACTGGATGGCCATCGAGCAGGAGCGCGGCATATCGGTCACCACCTCGGTGATGAAATTCAGCTACCGTGATTTCGAGATCAATCTCCTCGACACCCCTGGACACCAGGACTTCTCGGAAGATACCTACCGGGTGCTCACCGCCGTCGATTCGGCAGTGATGGTAATCGACAGCAGCAAGGGGGTCGAGGCGCAGACCGAAAAACTGATGGAAGTGTGTCGGATGCGCAATACCCCGATCATGACCTTTATTAACAAACTCGACCGGGAAGGGCGCACCCCGCTCGATCTGATGGCCGAGATCGAGGAAAAACTGCAGATCGAATGCTCTCCCCTGTCATGGCCCATCGGCATGGGCAAAACATTCAAGGGGGTCTACAATATCTACCGGCAGAGCCTTCATCTCTTCTCCCCCGGGCAGAACAGCCGAGCGGTCGACGGTATTCTGATCAACAGCCTCGATGATCCGAAGGTTGACGAACTGCTCGGCAGGGAAGCTGCCCGGGAACTGCGTGAGGATATTGACCTCCTCGAAGGGGCCGCCGACCCTTTTAGCCATGACGACTACCGTAAAGCCGCTCAAACCCCGGTCTTTTTCGGGAGCGCGATCAACAACTTCGGCATTCAGGAGATGCTCGACTGTTTTGTCGAGATGGCACCGGCACCGGGACCTCGGCAGACCGTCAGCCGGATGGTTGACCCAAGCGAAGAAGATTTCTCTGGGTTTGTCTTTAAAATTCAGGCGAACATGAATCCGGCCCACCGCGACAGGATTGCCTTTCTGCGCATCTGTTCCGGCCGGTTCACCCGCGGGATGAAGGTCCGTCACCACCGTCTCGGCAAGGAGATAGCGCTGGCCAACGCGACCATTTTCATGGCCCAGGAACGGACCAACGTTGACGAGGCCTGGCCGGGGGATATCATCGGCCTGCACAACCATGGGACGATCAAGATCGGTGATACCTTCACCGTCAAGGAGGAGTTGAAGTTCACCGGCATTCCCAACTTTGCTCCGGAACACTTTCGCCGGGTACTGCTCAAGGACCCCTTGAAGATGAAACAGCTGCAGAAGGGCCTGCTCCAGCTTGCCGAAGAAGGGGCAATTCAGGTGTTTCGGCCGCTGGTCGGCAGTGACTATATCATGGGAGCGGTTGGCGTACTGCAGTTTGAGGTGACCATGGCCAGACTGCGCGACGAGTATGGAGTAAAGGCGATCTACGAACCTGTAGATTTTCAGGCGGCACGCTGGGTCCACTGCGACGACAGGAAGGCGATGGCCGAATTCGAACGCCGCAACCAGGCTACCTTGGCCTATGATGCCGAAGGCTGCCTTACCTACCTGGCACAGAACGAGTGGATGCTGAAATATTTCATGGAAAAGTGGCCGGCGATCTCCTTTGCCAAAACCCGGGAAAATATTTGAGATCCCCCCTCACTTCTCCACTTCATCGACAAAAAGCAGCGCCTGCCCTTCAGTCAGGGCTATTGCCGTCTTTTTTCGGGCCATTGCCAGGATCCGCTGAATAGTCCCCCGGGAAACCCCCATCGAAAGGCCGGCCTCCTCCTGGGTCATTCCCTGCCCATCGCACAGCCGCAGAGCCTCCAGTTCATCCCGATGAATGCCAACCTGAATCAGTTCGGTGAGTGGGGTGCCTGTCGGTTTAAAGGCTTTACCGCAGAATCGGCCCTGGCATCGGCGCTCTTTTTTGGGTCGTGGTGACATATTCCTGGGTCTTCTCTTGAGCGAAAATTCTCTCCGGCTGATCTTGCCGCGGCACTTTCCGGCACAGGCCCCCTGCCGCGAATGGCCTGAAAAACACCAACTGTATACCGCTCAGGGGAAAAAAGTTCAAGGAATCAGTGGCGACGCTTCCCCGCTCCATGGCAAAATTGCCCGATGGGCAATACTTGAGGCCCGACAGCACTCCAA
>JAZBOD010000408.1:0-2991 GCA_036350955.1 Desulforhopalus sp.
GGCCAGTTCCTGCTCAAAGGCGCCGATGATCAGCATCGCCAGAACCCCGCCGACCCAGGAGGCAAACAGCCAGGGGGCGCGGATAAGGGCACTTTCCCTGGTAGTTTTCAAAAGGATTTCCCGATCCTTACCGGCACCGGCCATCTGCAGGAACTCTTCCGAGGCCTCTTCCCGGATGACATCGATTATGTCGTCGACGGTGACAATGCCCACCAGGGTATAGTTCGAATCGACCACCGGAACTGCGAGAATGTTGTATTTGGAAATAACGTGGGCAACCTCTCCCTGGTCGGTGTCGGTATCCACCGAGATCACATTGGGGTTCATGATCTCTTTCAGCCTGGCATCGGCGGGATGCATCAACAGCTCCCGCAGGGAGATAACTCCGGAGAGCTTGTGGTCGCCGTGGGTGATATAGAGATAGAAGACCATCTCCTTTTCTTCACTGCGTTTCTGGACGCTGCGGATCGCCTCGGTAATGGTCAGCTCTTCGTCGAGATACATGAAATCCGGGGACATCAGGCCACCGGCGGTTTCCGGGTCGTAACGCAGAAGGTCCTCAACCTCCGCCCGGTCCTTTTTCCCCATATGTTCGCGGATCTCACTGGCCAGCTCAACCGGTATGGCTTCAAGGATATCGACAGCGTCATCGGAAGGCATGTCGGCGAGGATGCCCGCCATGGTCTGCGGGGTGATCCCCTTGACCAGATCGGTGAGCAGGAGGATATCGAGTTCGCTTAAAAATTCACCAACCCCTTCGGTTTTCACGACAATGGCAAAAACCGTGGTCCGTTCCGCTTCGGTAAGATGGCGGTAGACCCAGGCCATGTCGGCGGGGTGGGTCTTGTTGATCAGGTTGGCCAGATGTTCGGTGGCACCCCGCCGGCTGAGTCTTCTCACCATATCGAGGATGACCATCCCCTCGTTGCCAAAAAGTTCTTTTTTGGGTCGTGTTTCCATAACGAGATCCTGATGAAGAAGCATTAAGCCGCAGTCCCCAGTACCTTTTGGAAGCTCAGGGATTGACTTTAGGGGTGAGGCCCCACTCTACCTGGAAGGGCTGGGCGGGGTCAAATGTATTTTCCCGTCAGACAGCGGGGCTGGACAAAAGGCGCGTGTCATCGCCAAGAAGAGGCCGGAAAGATCGAGGGAGAAGACAGACCCGGCCAAGCAGAGGGCAAAGAACGTCAGCCGCTGTACTGCACGGCGTAACACAACAGAAAACCGATAACCATCGCGCCGAGCCCTGCGGTACGCAACTGACCTGGCGCAGTCTCACTCAGTTTTTTCAGCCAGTTCTGCATCGCCTCAGGAGCGGCGGCGTAGGGCAGGCCTTCGAGTATAAGGATCAAACCGATGAGCAAAAGGAAAGCTTTCATGGGAGGATATCTAACAAAACCGTTGGGAATTTTCAACTTCCACCTGGCAGGAAGGTGGATTTTCCGCAGCCAGACTCAAGGAGGAAGGGTCGCCCATGGTCGGCCAAAAACAGAGTGGCACTCGTGACACTGGCGCAATTTCATTGCTTTTTCCGCTCCGCCCTAATACTATGTCTGGTCCAGTTCAGCAGAGGAATTTTACTCTTTTTAGATCAGCAGCGAGAGAGCCAACATGAGAGAGCCAGAGGAAAATAAATACCGTCAAGCTGGAGTCGATATTGATAAGGGCAACGCCTTTGTTGATGAGATCCGCGATATCGTTACCGCGACCCACCAGCGCGGGGTTCTTGGAGGATTAGGTGGTTTTTCCTCTCACTTTGCCATTGACACCAACAAATACAGCAAGCCGG
Organism: Desulforhopalus sp.; assembly: GCA_036350955.1. Classification (GTDB taxonomy): domain Bacteria; phylum Desulfobacterota; class Desulfobulbia; order Desulfobulbales; family Desulfocapsaceae; genus Desulforhopalus_A. Next base: position 1,790 of record JAZBOD010000408.1, read on the forward strand.
TTATCGTTACCTCGACCGACGGAGTCGGTACCAAACTGGCGATTGCCCAACTCTGCAAAAAGCACGATACCATCGGCATCGATCTGGTGGCGATGTGTGTTAACGACCTGATTGTCGGTGGCGCCACTCCCTTATGCTTCCTTGACTATTTTGCGGTGGGCAGCCTTGACCTGGCTCTGGCCAAAGAGGTGGTCACCGGCATCGCCGAAGGGTGTCGCCAGGCCCACTGCTCGCTGGTCGGCGGAGAGACCGCGGAAATGCCCGGCCTCTATCGTGACAAAGACTACGATCTGGCCGGCTTTGTCACCGGAATTGTCAATCGTGACGCGATTATTGACGGTTCTGATATCCGCGACGGAGATAAAATCATTGGTCTGGCTTCGAGTGGCCTCCATTCTAACGGATATTCCCTGGTACGAAAAATATGCTTTACCGACCATCAGTTGACCGTCGACCAGTATATCGACGAACTTGGCTGCACCCTGGGGGAAGAACTGCTCAAACCGACCAGAATCTATGTCCAATCGGTCCTCAACGTCCTGAAGAGTTATCGTCTCAACGGCATGGTGCACAACACCGGGGGGGGCTTTATTGACAACATCCCGCGCATTCTGCCCAAAGGCTACAAGGCGGTTCTTGACAGCTCGCGCTGGCCAAAGCCGCCGATATTCGGGTTTTTGCAACGCCTTGGAGAAATTGCCGACAAGGAGATGTACCGAACCTTCAATATGGGGATCGGCCTCCTGGTGATGGTCAATGAACACCAGGCCGAAGACATCTGCCACCACTTCGAAGCGGTGGGTGAAGAGGCCAGAGTGATCGGCGAGGTTGTCGCGATGAGTGATGGCGACCAGACGGTGGAGATAAACCTGGCTTAAGGGTACCCTCCCCCTGGTGTCGAGGGGCAACCAGGGTTTGCCAACTCAGGGACCGATCACTACCCCGCAATCTGAGGGGTCACCCTGGATTTTTTCCAGGGCATGGCGGATTACCGGCAAGACCACCTCCAGATTTTCCCGGGCCGCTTTGAGACTTCCGGGGAGATTGATAATCAGGCTTTTCCCCCGGCTGCCGGCACGCCCACGGGAGAGCATCCCCCGGGACGTTTTCAACAGGCTGGCGCTGCGCATTGCCTCAGCCATTCCGGGAATCTCCCGCTCAAAGACCTGACTCATCGCCTCCGGCGTAACATCCCGCGGTGA
>JAZBOD010000409.1:0-2269 GCA_036350955.1 Desulforhopalus sp.
CTTTTTTGCAGCAATATCCCGATACAGATGGGAGATCACCCCCTGCGGCAGGTTATAAGCTTCGATCGTGTTTTCCATCGCCAGCCGCTGCAGTTTGGGCACCAGTCCCCAGTGGCCGCCGATCACCCGTTTGACCAGGCCGGCATGGCCAAAATGGTTGAGGCCGCGGGATTTGCCGTCTCCCTGACCGGCGGCGTAAACCACGGTAAGGTTTTGCGGTCGCTGCTCTTGAAGAAAGTACTCTTCCAGGGCTATGGCCACCTCTTCGGGAAAGCCGGTCCCGACAAACCCACCGGTTGCGACGGTGCTGCCATCGGCGATTGCCCTGACCGCCGTTTCTGCCGGAACAACCTTGCTCTTGTACGGCGCCACCGCCGGTCCTCGACCTGACTGGCTCTTCTTCACACCGGATGTATCAGTTGCCATAGATTATTTCCCTGAAAATATCTCTGAAGTTAATGCCGGTCGCATGAAAAATGGGTATCCTGATGGTTGCTGGCCAGCCCCTCCGACGACAGCGGAAGAGATACCTTGCGGCCGATTGATTTCCTGCCCAATACCACAAAGCAATCGCCAAGGCTACCACGCTACGCTCTGCTGAGGCGCTAGCAATAATCAGACCAGAGCAGGTATTCCCCTTACCCTGCCACATTTTCACGGGTATACCTCGGCGGTCTCTCTCTTCGCCCGGCGCCAGAGTGTAGCCGAAATAATACATGTAGACTAAAAGATACAGGACCACCATGGACTCCGCCCGCCGTCAGCCCCCGCCGACCCCGCTGAATGAGGAGGAACTCTGCCGCCTGAAGGATCAGCTGGCCATATATACCCTGATTTTCGAGCATATCCACTACGGGGCGCTGGTCACCGACGCAAGCGGCTATATCACCCATTTCAACCAGCCCTATGGACGCTTTCTCGGCATGGATCCGGCCGAACAGATCGGCAAACACTGCACCGAGGTGATCGAAAACAGCCGGATGCATATCGTCGCCCGGACCGGCATCCCTGAATTCAGCCACAGTCAGCGGATCAAAGGGCAGAATATGGTCGTCCACCGCATTCCGATCAAAAAAGGCGGCAAGGTGATCGCAGTATTTGGCCTGGTGATGTTCAAAGATGTCCGCGATGTCGGGCGCCTTGCCAAAAAACTGTCAATGCTCGAATCCAAGCTGGAGATGTACGAGGCGGAACTGCTCGCCCTGCGCGCCATTCGCTATACCATCGACAGTATCATCGGGGTGAGTGACGCACTGACCTCCCTGAAAAACGAAGCCCTCCGGGCTGCAGCCGGCTCTTTTCCGGTACTGATCTGCGGCGAGAGCGGTACCGGCAAGGAGCTTTTCGTCCAGGCCATCCACCATGCCAGCGAACGTAAGCTTCACCCCTTTGTCCGGATAAACTGTGCGGCTATCCCCCGGGATCTGTTTGAATCGGAGCTGTTCGGTTACGAGAAAGGAGCTTTCAGCGGAGCCGCTGCCCAGGGCAAACCGGGGAAATTCGAACTCGCCCACCGCGGCACCATCTTTCTCGATGAAATCGGTGAACTGCCCCTGGAAATGCAGCCGAAACTGCTCCGGGTTCTGGAGGAGAAAGAGTTCGAACGGGTCGGCGGAACCCAGCTGATCCGCTCGGACTTTCGTCTGGTCGCCGCCACCAACCAGAATCTTGAGCATCTCCTCGGCGAAAGCCGCTTTCGCAAAGACCTCTTCTACCGCCTCAACGTCTTTCAACTGACTATTCCACCCCTGAGGGAACGGCCGGAGGACATCCTGCCCATCGCCGACCATCTGCTCCGCCAACTGAGCAGCGAGGCCCATCTCAATGATATCACCTTCAGCCCGGCCGCAGCAGCAGCCCTGCAACAGTACGGTTGGCCTGGTAATGTCCGGGAACTCTCCAATGTCCTCGAACGTATCCTCTCCTCCCTTGAAGGTGGCTGCATCCGCATCCAGGATCTGCCCTTCTATCTCCATCCCAGGGAAAACAGCAGCCAGGTCGGGCAGGCCGCGCCGATCCGCATCGTCCAGGAACATGCCGAAAAGGAGGCGATCGTCCTCGCCCTGCAGGGCAGTGGACACAACAAAGCTCAGGCAGCACGGCTGCTGGGTATCCACCGCACTCTGCTCTATAAAAAAATCAAGAAATACGGGTTGTAGAGCGATATTGCCCGGCATCAGCAGAATCGCTCAGCGGCAACCCTGATCGTTATCCTCCAGACAACGGATGGGGAAGGGCCTGGAGCCTCCCGTCACCGAGTGCTCCGGCA
>JAZBOD010000410.1:0-5440 GCA_036350955.1 Desulforhopalus sp.
ACCCCCAGTTCGTCCACCTTAACGTCAATCTTGCCCAGCGACTGGGCGGCATCGGTGTGCATCAAGATGCCCCGGCCGCGGGCCAGGGCGGCAATCTCGGCGATCGGCTGGATGGTGCCCACCTCGTTGTTGGCATGCATGATCGAGATGAGGATAGTGTCGGGCCGGACAGCCGCCGCCACCTCGGCTGGATCGACCAGCCCGTCGCCATCCACCGGAACGATGCTCACGGCAACGCCGTGTTTTTCCATGAAGCGACAGACCTCGAGGATTGCCGGATGCTCGATACTCGAGGTGATCAGGTGGCTGCCCCGGGCAAAACGGGAGCCGGCAATGCTTTTGATCACCTGATTGTTAGCCTCGGTACCGCCGCTGGTGAAGAGTATCTCCGTAGCCGAGCAGCCGAGCAGTTCCGCCACCTGGTTGCGGGCGGCGATGATTGCCTGCTTCGGCCGGATACCGTACCAGTGGCCACTGGAAGGGTTGCCGAATTCGCTCTCCAGAAAGGGGCGCATGGCGTCGATCACTTCCGGGGCGTGGGGGGTGGTACCGTTGTAGTCGAGATAGACGGGATTGGTCATGATCGTTGCTCCTGGGATGAGTGAAAAGGCAGAGTTCAACATACCACTTTTGCTCGACCTCGACCAGCCTTTCACGGCTTTCCTGCGGGAGAATCGTTTATAAAATTCTTTTTTATCAATGAGATAGGGCAAGAATATCCCGCTGGCTGACGTGATCCAAGGCTAACCATTTTGAGGAAAAGCGGTAGGCAGGTACTGCCCCGAGGAGGTGGAGAAATATCCTGGCAGATTGAGCAGGAAAAAGGTAGGATGCAGGCCGGGACGTGCAGGGGCTTTTGTCCAGACCCTGTGTCGGTGATATTTTTATTTAATAACAGATAGATATCCTTCAGGAGAAGCATATTCCTCTGCTGGGAAAGGTTCTCTTCAGGCCTTCCCGTCGAATCACGGAGAAACAGTATGGAACTTTCGCCAAGGAGCATGATCGGTGCCAAGGCTCTCTACATCCGGCTCAAATATATTCTCCTGCAGGTGATTGCCCGGTCTGGGTTCCTCTCTGCGGCATATTACTCTTTTTTATCAACAGCCTACAGCAGGGAGAGACGGGCGGTGGCGGCCGGTTTGCTGCATCACCTCAAGCGGCTCAAGACCAACGCCTCTTTGTTTAACCTTCGTCGGAATATCCACCGTATTGAAAAAGGGTTGGTCATGCCTGAACGCCGGCCGGTATTTGCTCTGGAATACATTGGGGAAACGGTGACCTATTACCTTCAGTGTCTTGATTCGTGCACCTCAGCGATCGATCGCCAGGAACTTGGCTGGGCAACAGATATTCTCCGGACCTACTTCGGTACCTGTGCCTCCCATCCGATTATTGACGAACAACGCACCCGCTTTCTCTCGCTTGAATCGGCTGAGGCAGGAACGGCGTTTCCCTACCTGCGTGGCGATCAACCCTGCCCGGTTACCGCGGAAGAGCTGCTTGCCCTGGCCCAGCGGCGAAAATCGGTTCGGGTTTACCTCGACAAACCCGTTCCGCGTGAACTGGTTGACCAGGCCCTGGCGATTGCTTCTTTTGCGCCCAGTTCCTGTAATCGGCAACCGACAATCTATCGGCTCTACGATGATCCGGAACTGGTTCGTGAGCTTTCCCTCTATCCGCTGGGTACTGCGGGCTTTGCTGAAAATATCCCGATGATTTGTGCGGTTACCGGGGATCTCTCCGCCTACTTTTACGAACGGGACAGACACAGCATATATGTTGATGGCTGCCTTTCGGCGATGCTGTTCATGCTGGCGCTGGAGACAGTAGGGCTGGCCTCCTGCCCGTTGAACTGGCCGGAGGTGAATTCTCTAGACCGCAAGCTCGAAAAACGGCTTGGGCTACCACCATACGAGCGGGCGATAATGTTTATGGCGATCGGCTATGCCGATCCGCAGGGGCGTGTTGCCTATTCGGAGAAAAAGAGTCTGCACCAGTTGCGCAGTTATAACTGGAGCAATTCGGCCTGATCTTTTACGGACTCTGCCCGCCGGTCTAAGCCCTGTTACGACCAGTAGAGCTTTACCGTCTTGCTGTTGTTCCCAAATGGCGCATGAATAAACGCCCCTTTATGGCTTGTCCAGGTGTCGGCGGCCCGCGGGTCACTCTTTGAGCCTATTCCCGGCCGGAAAATAAAGCCGTCATTTTCGGCGTAACGCTGCGATGTATTCTTCACCACCACCGTATGGCCGTCAGCAAAAACCGCTTTTAACTCTTTACCGAACTGCGGGCCGCTTTGGGGTATTCGCCAGTATTGCCGGTCACCATTGGCCACACCTTTACTGGTGAATTCTGCAGACCGGGTATATCCGGAGACAGCAGTGGCGGCTGTGGCGGCTGTGGCGGGTGAGGCGGCTGTGGCGACAGAAGTGGCTGTCAGCCCAGCTGCTGAAATTGTTGCGTCGGTCTGGCTTTGTTCATAGGAGAGGGAGAGCTTGGCCGGAGGGAGTTCACCCTTGTCGAATTTCAACAGCATATCCAGGGCCTTTTCAATCGCGGTAGCCGTTATCGCAGTACTGCTGGTCGCCCCCAGTGAGTCGTAGAGGGCTGTGGTATTGTCATCGAGTTGGGCCGCCTGAAAGGCCTGACCATGGAAAGTTTCTGCCTCTGCCTCGGTCAGCTGACCGCTGCCTGCCATCTCCCGCAGTACCGCTCTCGCCGCATCTTCAACAAAGACGACGCCATCGGCCCGGGTATGTTCCGTCAGCTTGGTTGTCAACAGGGTATCAAACTGCTTTGCCAACCCTTCCCCCTTGCTGGAGGCGATGCGGTTGTGCAGTATGCTGGCAAAAAGCTGTTCTTCGTTCACTGTGACTGGCTTGCTCGATCCGGTTAATTTGGCAAGGTAGGCTTCAAGACCTGATTGAGATTCCTGGGGCGCAGCTCCGGCAGGGGCAGCTTCTTTGGGTTCGGGCGCTGTAGTGCCGGTGTTCTGGTTAAGCAGCTGGGAAAAATTCAGGGTTGAGCCGGTGTCCTGCCGAGTGTCTTCCGCCAAAAGGCCGGGTACCAGGGCGCCTGGTGCCGAAGAGAGGGGTGCAATCATCAATCCTGCTCCACTGCAATTGGTTGGTTGTAGATCAAGCTCCAGCCGGAAGCTGATCGAGGAAAGGAATACGTTTCAGGCGTGCCTCACAGGATAGCAGAATTGCGGTGCAATCGTGCAACAGCTGCGGTTTGGCGTGGCACATAGCACTCTATCGGCAGGTAGCCTCTTTTCTTTAACCGATATCGCTCATAACCCTTATCACTGGAAGTCACAACCAGGCAGGAAAATCATCCCAAGTTGATTAACCTGGTCAACCAATGTGGTCCGGGTGGGTGATTGATCGAGGGCGCCGGTGTCCGCTTTAGAGCTTGATGGCAACTGCGGCGATGTCGTCGTGCTGTTTAAAGCGGGGGTATTTGCGGCAGGTGGGATCTGTCTGCTGCAGGTGGCGGACGTGGTTACGGACGGCCGGCAGGCCGCCACAGCGGTAGAGGTTGACCAGACTCTGCCAGTCGTTCCCGTTCCCGGGGTTTTCCCGGGGTGGGTTGAGCCCATCGGTGAAGAGAAGGATATCGCGTATTCCGTCGAGAGTCTGGTAGCCGTGGTGAATGAAATCAAGGGCTTGTGGCTCCCCATTCAACACCCCGTAGCTGACGTTCATCTGCAGGCGTACCCGGTGGATCTGTTCGGCGAGATGATGGTAGATGGTCCCTTGCGAAAATTGCGGAACATCTTTCCAGAGCTGCAGGGTTTCCCGGTCGATATCGATCTCCGGGGTGACCAGCCGGTAGTCGTCGTCGGTGATCAGCAGAATCATCGCGTCACCGCTCTGACAGTACTCAAAGCGATCGTCCGCCAAGCGGACTACCGCCAGGCTGGTTGACCAGAGACGGTGGCGGTCATTCAGCGGGATATTCTCGGCAAGAAGGGTGTCGCGGATCCGCCCGTTCGCCTTGCCGGCGCGATACTTCAGACTGCCGTTCTCTTCGCTGAAGGTGTCGGCGGCGATTCGGGCGGCGAGCAGGCCGCCGGTAAGGCCGCCGCAGTAGCGGGCCGCATCAAGGCTGGTGGCCCCGTCAAACACCCCGTACAGCCCGTCGTTCTCAAGCAGGACATCTTCGTTGGGCGAAGTGCTGCCCTGTTCGAGGAGGGTCTCCACCGTGTGGACCCGATGGGGGATGGTCTGGAGGTGGGGGAATCTGTGCTGTTCGCTGGAAAGATACATGGTCCTCTCTGGTAAGCGCCAGGTTGCTGCTCTGCACTATAATAGATCGACAGGATATGACAAATTGCTTGTTCCTATCGATGGCGGGACTACCATCGAGAACCGTGATATCTCCTTGCGGTGCTTGTTGACTCTCAGGTTTTTCGTGGAAATGCTCACCCGGCAGTACTGCGCCGTCGATCGACCCACTGCTCTTTTATTGAGTCAAAGTACTGTTCGACGATTTTCGCGGCCTCTTCGGCGGTTTCGACATAACGGAAGATATTCAGGTCTTCGGGGGAGATCACTCCCTCTTCGACGAGATAGTCGAAATTGATCAGCTTTTGCCAGAATTCCCGGCCAAACAGGAGCACCGGCAGGGGCTTGATCTTTTTCGTCTGGATCAGGGTCAGGGTTTCGAACAGTTCGTCGAGGGTGCCGAAACCGCCGGGGAAGGCGATCAGGGCCTGGGCGCGCATCAGAAAATGCATTTTCCGCACAGAGAAATAGTGGAACTGGAAACAGAGTTCCGGGGTAATATAGGGGTTCGGCGCCTGTTCGTGGGGGAGGACGATATTCAGCCCGACGGTTTTGGCCCCGCTATCCTGGGCGCCGCGGTTTGCCGCCTCCATGATCCCCGGCCCGCCACCGGTGATCACCACCAGATTGCGGCAGGAGCCGTGGTGGTAGATCTTCGACAGCAGGGCCCCGAGTTTGCGGGCCTCGTCATAGTAGTGGCTCTTTGCCAGTACCCGGCGGGCGATAGCTAACCGGTTGGGCAGTTCTGCGTTGTCGGGATCATCCGCCTTGGCTTTTTCGGCTTCGGCGACCATCTGAGCGGCCTTTTGTTCCTCCGGGATCCTGCTGCCGCCAAAAACTACCACCGTTGCTTCGATACCGTGCTCCTGCTGAATCATCTCCGGTTTCAAGAGTTCCAATTGCAGACGGACCGGGCGCAGTTCTTCCCGGGTAAGAAAGTCGATGTCGGTGTAGGAGAGCCGGTAACTGGCAGAAGCGGTTTGTGGGGTGTCTATCTCCCGCCGTGCCGCGGCGGCATCTTCCTTTGATGAGGGATAACTTTGCAGGGGTGATCGTGGTGCCATTTTTCTCCTTGTTGCCGCACTGTTCTCTTAATCTCTTTCCACCAGGGGCCAGAGGATGCCTGTCCGGCTCGCTGTTGTCTGCAT
>JAZBOD010000411.1:0-5810 GCA_036350955.1 Desulforhopalus sp.
AAACGAAGTCTGGTCATCAAATGGTCCTCAAGGTTCGTGACAAAATGAACTCTCTCCCTGGTAACGCGCGGTATCTGTAAGACAATACGCTGGCTCGATCGGCTCTGGACCCTGGTCGATGCGGGTCAGGCTGGGCCGACGGCTGCTATATATAGCTTTTCCGCGGGTATTGTTCAACAACATAGTCTGTGCCGCAGCCGGCCGCAAGTTTGTCCGGTGCTTTTCTGCCGCCACCGCGCAGCCGGCGGGCAGCCGATAATTTAGTTGTTCTTGCTCGGTGAACTTTGTATAGTTCCGCTTTCTTGACTGGAGATGGCGGGGGTCGAACCGTAGCCGGCCGACTGCGCCGTCTTCATCATGCCGCTTTACGGCTGCTCATCGGGCCTCTGTGTGTCCCAGCTTACTCCCAGTTAACTTACCATAGGAACAAAAATGAAAGTGTTGATCAGTGACAACCTGTCGCAGGTGGGAATCGATGTCCTGCAAACCGCTGGCCTTGAGGTGGATGTGAAAACCGCTTTGACCCCGGCGGAGTTGAAGGCGATTATCGGCGACTACGACGGGCTGGTCATCCGCAGTGCGACCCGGGTGACCGCTGATCTGCTCGAAGCGGCCCATCGCCTCAGGGTCGTCGGCCGGGCCGGAATCGGCCTGGACAATGTCGATATCCCGGTTGCCAGCCAGAAGGGCATCGTGGTGATGAATGCACCCGACGGCAACGCCACCACGGCGGCTGAGCATGCCATCGCCTTGATGATGGCACTCTCCCGTAATATCCCCCAGGCCTGCCAGTCGATGAAAGAGGGCAAGTGGGAGAAAAAGAAATTTATGGGCAGGGAGGTGACCGGAAAAACCTTCGGGGTGATCGGCATCGGCCGGATCGGTGGGATAGCCGCCAGCCGGGCCCAAGGGCTGAAGATGAAAACCATCGCCTACGACCCCCACATGCCCAGGGAGATGCCGAAAAGATCGGGGTGGAACTGGTCAGTCTCGAGGATCTGGCTAAAAATTCCGACTATATCTCGGTACACGTCCCGCTCACTCAGGAGACCAGAGGGCTGGTTTCCCACCAATTTTTCAACAATATGAAATCCACCGCGATGTTTATCGACTGTGCCCGGGGGGGGATCTGTGATGAACAGGCCCTCTATGAGGCGCTGGTTGAGGGGAAAATTGCCGGTGCCGCCCTTGACGTTTTTGCTAAAGAACCTACCAGTCTCGACAACTGTCCTTTGCTTGGTCTTGAAAATTTCGTCTGTACCCCCCATCTCGGGGCGTCGACCAGTGAGGCCCAAGAGAGTGTCGCCCTGATCATTGCCGAACAGGTGGCGGACTATCTGCTGAAAGGATCGGTGACCAATGCGGTGAACGTTCCCTCGGTGAGCGATGAGGTTCTCGCCCAGGTTGGGCCGTACCTCAACCTTGGCGAGATGCTCGGTTCGTTGCACATGCAGCTTGCCCGGGGCGGCATCGCTGAAGTGAACCTGGAGTATAGCGGCGAACTCGCCGATTTGAATACCAGCCCGGTTACCGTGGCCTTTTTAAAAGGGCTTTTTACGCCGATCCTCCAAGATGCGGTCAACTATGTCAATGCCCCGATAATCGCCAGAGAGCGGGGGATTCGGATAATTGAATCCAAGAGCGAAAAACCCGACGATTTTGTCAATACCCTGACCATAAAGGTGAAAACCGAAGGCGGTGAAAATACCTTGGTCGGCACGGTATTTGGTCGTCGAGAACCACGCCTGGTCCGGCTCAACACCTTTCGTCTGGAAGCCCTGCCGGCGGGGCCGATGCTCCTGGTGGTCAACCGGAATGTGCCGGGGGTGATTGGCGCTCTGGGAACAATGCTCGGCCAATATGGAGTGAACATCTCCCGGATGACGGTTGGCCAGGAAGAGGCCAGTAACCAGAATATCATTCTCCTCAATACTGATGAGCTGGTCTCCCGGGAACTGCTCGGCAAAGTTGAGGAGCTCGACAATATTACCAGCGCACAGGTACTGGATCTCACCGCGGTGAGTACGCAAAAACGAAAGCAATGATGAGGAGTAACGGGCATGGCAGAAAACCAAAACGGGCGGGAAATCGACTGTGGTTGCGGTGATGGGAAGGTTCCCGACAAGGAAGGCCGATGTGTGATGCCTGAGGTTACTTTCCCCGCTTTTATTCTTTCCCTGAACACGAGCGCCCTTTATCACCTCGGGGAGATCGGTAACCCGGAAACCGGGCAAAAAATCGTCGATCTTGATCTTGCCAGGCACGCCATTGACACCATGGTTCTGATCCAGAATAAAACCAAAGGCAATTTGACCACCGAAGAGGGTGAACTGCTCAAGAACATCCTCTATGATATCAAACTGCGTTTTGTTAAAGTCGCCAAAAAGTAACTTCCGATGAACCCTTCGATTCGCCGGTCGGTCCGTCTTGCCGCTCCGGCGAAGATCAATCTCTTCCTCCGGGTAATCGACCGGCGCAGTGATGGGTACCACAATCTGCAGACCTGGATGCAGAAGCTTGACCTCGCCGATCAGCTGGTCATCGGGGTTCGCCCCGGACGGGGGATTAACTTCTCCTGTGATGACCCGGCCCTTCCCGGTGATGGCGGCAATCTGGCGGTAAGGGCGGCCGAAGCCTTTTTGGCGGTAAGCAGGCGGGCCGATGGCTGCGCTGTCGATCTCCATCTCCAGAAAAACATCCCGGTTGCCGCCGGACTCGGGGGCGGCAGCAGTGACGCCGGCACCGTGCTGCGCGGACTCAATACCCTCTTTGGCGAGGAGCTCAGTGAGGATCGGCTGCTGGATATCGCCCGCCCCCTGGGTGCCGATGTGCCTTTTTTCGCCCTCGCCGACGGCGCGGTGATTGCCGAGGGTATCGGCGATCAGATGCGTCCGCTGCCCGCTCTTGACCAGTGTACTTTTGTCTTGGTCAATCCCGGTTTTTCGGTCTCCACCGCCCGGGTATTTCAAAATTATTCGTTGACAAGGCCGGCGAAAAACTCTAAATTGCTCCGTTCTGAACCCATCTGGCCCCTCCCGGAAGCCCTAAAGTGGCTGGAGAATCATGGTAATGACCTTGAGGTGGTGACCGGAGCCGAACATCCCGAGGTTGAGCAGATGAAAAACGCTCTTCTCGCCTCCGGTGCCGTTCTGGCGAGGATGTCCGGCAGCGGCCCGACGGTGTTTGGGATTTTTCCGGATGCTTCCGGGGTGAAAAAAGAAGATTTGCAGCGTATGGTTGGTGTTCTGCGTCGACAGTACGGAGGCAAAGTATATGTAACCAGGGCAGTTACTGGGGCGTCGCCAAGCGGTAAGGCACCGGGTTTTGATCCCGGCATTCGTAGGTTCGAATCCTGCCGCCCCAGCCATCCCTGACCCCTGGTCGGGACCTTTGGTAACTTGGACGAGCGATGCGAGATCTGAAAATTTTCACCGGAAATGCCCACCCGCAGTTGGCGCGGGAGATGGCCGATCACCTGGGCGTTCCTTTGAGCAAGGCGGATGTCAGGACCTTCAGTGACGGCGAGATTTTCGTCGAGGTGAAGGAGAATGTTCGCGGGCATGACGTCTATGTCGTGCAGCCGACCTGTACCCCGGTAAACGATCATCTGATGGAACTGGTGATCATGGTCGATGCCCTCCGGCGTGCTTCTGCACGAAGAATTACCGCTGTCGTGCCGTACTACGGATATGCCCGTCAGGACCGGAAGAATGCACCCAGGGTGCCGATTACCGCCAAGGTGGTGGCCGAGATGTTTATGGCCGTCGGAGTCCGCCGGATGCTCAGCATGGACCTTCATGCCGGCCAGATTCAGGGCTTTTTCAATATTCCGGTTGACCATCTCTTTGCTGCACCGGTGCTCCTTCGCCATATCAAGGAGTGTTTTGGTGACGAAGTGATCATGGTTTCACCGGACGCCGGCGGCGTCGAGCGGACCCGGGCCTTTGCCAAACGGCTGAACTCGGGGTTGGCGATCATTGACAAGCGGCGTGACCGGCCCAACGAGTGCGAAGCGATGCATGTCATCGGTGATGTGCGGGGCAAGACCGCGGTGCTGATGGACGATATGGTCGACACTGCCGGAACCCTCTGTGCCGGGGCGAAAACCCTGCTCGACAACGGCGCCAAAGAGGTGCACGCCTGCTGCTCCCATGCGGTCCTTTCCGGGCCGGCAATAGAGAGGATCAACCAGTCGGCGATGCGTTCCCTGGTGGTTACCAACTCGATTCCCCTTAAAGGGGAAGCACTCAAATGCAATAAGATCACGGTACTCTCCGTCTCGGGCCTGCTGGCTGAGGCAATCAGCAGGATCCATAACGAAGACTCGGTCAGTTCGCTCTTTGTGTAGCTGAGATTATTTTACCTATATACTGACGTTTGTCATATTCTGTCCCTTGGTTTGCCTGCTCGGCAGCCCTTTGGGCAAAGGAGGAAACATGTTTCAGGTTGAAATGTCGGCATCTCTTAGGAATACGTCCGGCAAAGGCCCGATGCGGCAGTTGCGTATGACCGGCATGACCCCGGCGGTTGTTTACGGTGGTGGTGGTGATGCCGTTAAACTGCAGCTTGAAACCAAAACGCTGACCACCAAGCTGCTCGCCTTTTACCGGCGCAATACCGTGGTTAAATTGAAAATTGACGACCAGCAGGAAAAAAACGTGATGGTCGGTGAAGTGCAGACCGATCCGGTTCGGGATACCTTGATCCACGTCGATTTCCTGGAGATTGATCTTGAAAAGAACCGTTCCTATTCGGTTCCCCTGGTCTATGAAGGAGTTGCCAAGGGCGTTGATCTTGGCGGGAACATGGTGATCAACGCCAACAGTCTGGTGCTTGAAGGCAAACCATTGGATATCCCTGATCAATGTGTGATCGACGTCACGCCGCTGGCGATAGGCAGCAGTATCCTCTGTGGCGATATCGTTCTGCCGCCGAACGTGAAGATGCGCACCAGTCCAAAAACAGTCGCTGTTGCCATCGTCAAACCCGGGCAAAAAGTCGAACTGTAACGAGATCACGGCAAGAGTCCGGGGGCCTTCAGGCGGCCGGTTAATCGTCGCAGAGAACTGCCCCCTAAACTCCAGGGGGGAAAGCACTCTTGACTGCCTGAGCTGAATTTTTCAGGGGCTCACTGCCGCCGTACCGCGGCATGGTCCGGAAAAGATCTCTTTTCCGGACCATTTTTTTGTATTGAGGCCACGCCCATGGAACGTCAGGACTATCTCATCGTAGGCCTCGGCAACCCTGATGAACAATACCTCTCTACCCGTCACAATCTTGGCTTCCTGGTCGTTGACCACCTGATCGGCCACTGGGCAGCCACCTCCCCCCAGGAAAAATGGCAGTCCCGGTACTGTTCGACCCGAGTCGACGACAACCGGGTTCACCTGCTCCAACCGCTGACCTATATGAACCGGAGTGGCAAAGCGGTTGCCGCCTGCCTGCAATTTTTTAAAGTGGCCCCTGAACACCTTCTGGTGATCCATGACGATCTTGACATGCGCCCGGGGCGGATCAAACTGGTCAAGAGCGGTGGGACCGGTGGCCACAATGGCCTACGATCGATAGTCGAATCACTGGGTACTGCTGATTTTTATCGGCTGAAATTCGGTATTGGTCGACCAGGGCAGGGCGGTGTTCACCAGGATTTCCCGGTCGACCGTTATGTGCTGAGCGCGATGGACGATGACGAGCGGGCCACCCTGGAACGCAGACTGATCCCGCTGACGGAGGGGGTTGAGCTGTTTCTCAAAGGAGATCCGGCCAGAGCGATGTCTCTTCTCAATGCTTTAAAAGACTGAAAGTTTATT
>JAZBOD010000412.1:0-2266 GCA_036350955.1 Desulforhopalus sp.
GGGTGATCACCATGCAGCACAAGTGCATCGAACCCCTCGGCGAGTCCCGCTCAGATTACCAGATTTTCCTCGACCTCGCCTGTCGGCTGGGCCTCGGCAACCTCTTTTCCGAAGCGATGACCGAACTGGACTGGTGCCGTCGGCTGTTTGACGCCAGTGACCTGCCCGGTCGGCTGAGCTGGAAGAAATTTCTCAAAAAAGGCTATTACGTCGTCCCCGCCCCGGCGGTGGCCAATCGGGCCCCGGTCTCCTGGCGCTGGTTTGCCGAGGGCCGCGACAAAGACGTCCCCGAACTCGCTCCCCTGCCCGGGGAGTACACCAAGCGCTGGCGGCAGGGGTTGCAGACCCAGTCCGGTAAACTGGAGTTCGAGTCGTCCAGCCTGAAGCGTTTCGCCCCGGATGATCCGGAGCGGCCGCCCCTGCCCAGCTTTATCCCCTCATGGGAGGGGCACCACAGTGGCGAGCTGTATCGCCGCTATCCCCTTAACCTGATCACCCCGCACCCGCGTTACAGCTTTCACACCATGTTCGACGGCAAGGACGCGACGATCAACGACGTCAAAGACCACCGGGTGCTGATCGACGGCTATTATTACTGGATTGTCCGGATCAACCGCGCTGATGCGCTGCAGCGCGGCATCAGCCATAATCAGCTGGTGCGGATGTTCAACGACCGCGGGGCGGTGATCCTCGTTGCTCACCTCACCGAACGCCTCCCGCCGGGCACCGTGCAGTCGCCCGAGGGCTCGGCAGTGTATGATCCGCTTGGCGAGCCGGGTAATTCGCCGGATAAGGGGGGGTGTGTCAACGTTCTTACCTCCAGCCGGCCGATCATCTCCCGGTCGCATTCCACCGCCTCCAACAGTTGCCTGGTGGAGATTGAACCCTGGCCTCAGGGAGGCAAACCATGAAGAGGTACGCCTTTATCATTGATATCGGTCTTTGTGAAAACTGCCACAACTGCTTTCTCGCCTGCAAGGACGAGCATTGCGGCAATGACTGGCCCGGGTACAGCAGGCCGCAGCCCCTCCACGGCCATCGCTGGCTCGATATCCGCCAGAAAGAGCGGGGCAGCTTTCCGACAATCGATGTCGCCTATCTGCCCCGGCCCTGCATGCACTGCGATGGCGCGCCCTGCATCGCTGCCGGCGGCGGGGCGGTATCGCAGCGCAGTGACGGCATTGTCCTGATCGACCCGGTAAAGGCCAGAGGGCGGCGCGCCCTGCTCGATGCCTGTCCCTACGGGGCGATCTGGTGGAACGAGGAGGAAGGTCTGCCGCAGAAATGCACCCTCTGCGCCCACCTTCTCGATGACGGCTGGCCTGCCCCCCGTTGCGTCCAGGCCTGCCCTACCGGTGCCCTGACCCTTTTTGCCGGTGATGACCGGCAACTCCAGGAAAAGGTCAAAAATGAGCGGCTCGAACTGCTTCCTGAAGCCAAAAATCAGCGCGGCCGCCCCCGCTGCTACTACCGGAACCTGCACCGCTTTAGCCGCTGTTTTATTGCCGGCAGTATCGCCGAGCGTCTGGGGGGTATCGAGGAGTGCGTGGTGGCGGCACGGGTTATCCTCAGGCAGGGCGAAAAGATTGTCGCCGAACAGTGCAGCGATCAATTCGGCGACTTCAAATTTGACGACCTGGCCGAGGACGGTGCCGACTACCAACTGGAGATAACCGCTGCCGGCAAGCAGCTGCACCTCGCGGTACTGGCGTTGACCGGGAGCAGGGTTCTCGGGACGATTCTCCTCGACGAGAGTGGGCTGACGCTCGCAGGCCATGGGCGATAATCCCCTCCTCCGGCAGAAGGGACAAGTACCTTCACGAAATGCATGTTAAAAAACCGGGAATGAATGTCGCAGGTTCGGCCAGTTTCTCCCAGCGGCTGAAAAATGGTGTCCGGAGGAATTATGTTGCCTTGCCGCACGAATTTTACAGCCTTCTTCTCCGGTTTCCGGTATCATTTTCGCTGATAGGAGCATTAAGAAAAGTCTTGCGAAATTGGTTGACAAAAACAACTTTGCATGTAATTTTGCATAGCATTATCACCCCCCCTGGGGATTCTGAAGAGGGATGCCTTTCCAGGTGGCAACGCTCTTGGGTTACGGACCAGGGGGAGCCCTTCAGGGCTTGCCAGTGGGTGTCGGGCCCAGCTCTTCGGTTGGTATCCGTCAGCTGCCTGGCATCGTCCAGCCTGGGGAAGTTATCCTACAGGGCTGAAAGGAAAGCTGCATGAACCATGTTTGGGGAAGTTGGGCGTTACGCTCAAC
>JAZBOD010000413.1:0-3544 GCA_036350955.1 Desulforhopalus sp.
ATAGCTGTGGTCAAAAAGGAGGCCGTAGAACAGGGAGTCGATGATGTTGCCCACTGCCCCCGCGAAGATGAGGCTTACGGCCAGGACCAGCGTGGCGTTGGCGTGCTTTTTGAGGATGTCCCAGAGCCAGTAGCCGATCCCGGCTATGGCCAATATCCTGAAAAGGGTCAGAAAAAGCTTGGCGGTGCGTTCCGAAAGCGGCAGCAGGTCGCTCAGCTTGGTGCCCCAGGCCGCCCCCTCGTTTTCGATGAAATAGATTTTGAACCACGAAAACACCTCCACGGATTCCTCCAACTGAAAATGGGTCTTCACGTAAAACTTGCTGATCTGATCGGCCAATAAGACCGCAAAAACCAGTAGGAGGGATTTCTTAGGCTGCATCCGAGAGATTTAACAGGGGCAAAAATAGGGATTAAATCGATATTCACGGGGCCTTTCCCAAAGCGGTCAGAGCCGGCGGCTTACCCTGATGTCGCCACGGGTGCTCCTGAGGACGAACTCCGGGTCGCCTGGCGGGATGGCTTCAAGAAACACCTGCCCGTACCTGGAATGGGCCTCAACGACCCCCTGCCCGATTTGGGCCGTTATCGGAGCAGAAGCCGTGGTCACCTCGGTGTGCTCGGCCGTATGCGCCAACAGGCATCCCCCTTCGGCGATCTGGACCTTCAGGTCGCGAAAGACCCCGGTCGTTTCGACACGGCAGCTTCCGGCAACCAGTGAGACCCGCTGGTGCCTGGGCAAAACCACCCTCAGCCGTACAGAAAGCACCTTGTGGGCGCCAAGCTTATCGTTGGGCATCTGGAAACTGGGGGCAAAGCCTGTGCTGATCCGAAGGGTATTGCCAAGGGTTTCGGTAATGACCATCACCTCGCTCTGGTACTCCCCTTCCATCTCGGCCTCTACGAGCACCTCGCGGGTTTCTGCCGTTTCCAGGCTGATATGGAAACACTGAGCCCCGTCTATCACCACCGATTGCACGGCAGGGTCGAGCAGGGTCTTCCGAACGCGCTTCTGGCCCTGCAGGATGGCCGTGCAAAGCAGGGCTGCCACCAACAGGGCCAGGGCTCCGGAGCCAAAAAAACGTCCCGGAGGACGTTTCAAGTTATTTTTGCATGTTTTTAGCCTCAATGCTCAAGGTGGCATGCGGAACCAGTTTCAATCGTTCCTTGTTGATCAATTTCCCGGTAACCCGGCAAATGCCATAGGTCTTGTTTTCAATGCGCAACAAGGCATTCTTGAGGTCCCGGATAAATTTCTCCTGCCTGATGGCAAGCTGGGTATTGGCTTCTTTGCTCATGGTCTCGGATCCCTCTTCGAAAGCCTTGAAGGTCGGAGAGGTATCGTCTGTGCCGTTATTGCCGTCGTTCATATAGGAACTTTTCAGCAAATCGAGGTCGTTCCTGGCCTTTTCGATCTTTTGCTCGATGAGTACCCTGAATTCTTCCAGGTCCCTGTCTGAATAGCGTATTTTAATATCTTCTCCCATAATCTTGATTCTTAATGTTTCTGGATGTACAAACGGGTGTTGATGTCGTCAAATGCAATCTCTGTGCCTTCCTCGAGTGCTTCCTCAAATTGCAACTCTGCCGTGAGGGTCTCGGATTTAATATACTGCAAATTACTTTTTACGGCATTTTCAACCGTCTCATCCTTTAAAATTTTAATATCGATTTTATCGGTCACCTCAAAGCCGGAATCTTTGCGAAGGTTCTGAATCCGGTTTACCAGCTCCCTGGCTATCCCCTCCTTCCGAAGGTCATCATCTATGGTGATATCCAGGGCCACGGTGATCGGGCCCGAAGAGGCCACCAGCCATCCCTCAATGTCCTGCGAGGTGATCTCAACATCTTGTAACTGTAAGATAATGGTTTTATTATCCAGCCCAAGTACAATTTCGCCCTCCTGCTCCATTTTCTGGATATCATCCTGGCCCAGAGCCGCGACGGCCCCTGCGATGGCTTTCATTTCCTTCCCGAATTTGGGGCCCAGAGTCTTGAAATTGGGTTTGATGCGCTTGACCAGAATATCCGAGGCATCGTCGAGGAGTTCGATCTCCTTCACATTCACCTCCGAACGGATCAGGTCTGCCACAGCCTCGATTTCCTTCCTCTGGGAAGCGTCCAGAACCGGGATCATCACCCTTTTCAGGGGCTGCCGCACCTTTATCTTTTCTTTCTGCCTGATCGAAAGGACCAGGGATGATATGGTCTGCGCTTTTTGCATGCGCCGTTCGAGCTCGGCGTCTATAAGGGTCTGATCCGGCTGTGGGAAATCGGCAAGGTGCACGCTCTGAGGGGCATCGAGTACGGTTGCCCGGGTCAGGTCGCGGTAAAGCTGCTCCATGTAAAACGGGGCGATGGGCGCCCCAAGCTCTGCCACGGTTTTCAGGCAGGTGAAGAGCGTCTGGTAGGCCGACACTTTGTCGGGCCCGTAGTCGCCCTTCCAGAAACGGCGGCGACAGAGCCGCACATACCAGTTGCTGAGGTTTTCCTGCACGAAATCTGCGATGGCCCGGGCCGCCCGAGTGGGTTCGTAATCGGCATAGGCGGCATCGACCCGCCCGATCAGGCTGTTGAGCTCCGACAAGATCCACCGGTCAATTTCGGGCCTCTCTGCAATGGGCACCTCGGGCTCGGCGTAGGTGAACCCGTCGATATTCGCGTAAAGCGCGAAGAAGGCATAGGTGTTGTACAGAGTCCCGAAGAATTTGCGGCGTACCTCAGCCACCCCTTCAATGTCAAATTTCAGGTTGTCCCACGGATTGGCATTGGAGATCAGGTACCAGCGGGTGGCATCGGCCCCATAGGTGCGCATGGTCTCAAAAGGATCGACAGCATTGCCCAGCCGCTTCGACATTTTCTTGCCTTCCTTGTCTAGCACCAGGCCGTTGGAGACCACATTCCGGTAGGCGATGGAATCAAAGACGAGGGTGGAGATGGCGTGCAGGGTATAGAACCACCCGCGCGTCTGATCGACCCCTTCTGCAATAAAATCGGCCGGGAAGGCGGTTCCTGAATCGATGAGCTCCCGGTTTTCAAACGGGTAGTGCCACTGGGCATAGGGCATGGAGCCGCTGTCGAACCAGACATCGATCAGGTCGTTCTCGCGTTTCATGGGCTTGCCCGTGGGGGAAACCAGCACAATGCGGTCAACCACGTTCTTGTGCAGGTCTACGGTATCGTAGTTGGCTTCCGACATATCGCCCGGCACAAATTTCTCAAACAGGTCGGCTTCCATATAGCCGGCCCGCACCGATTCGGCCATGGCTTCTTTGAGTTCGGCCACCGAGCCCACAATGCGTTCTTCGCGCCCGTCCTCGCTGCGCCAGATAGGAAGGGGGACCCCCCAATAGCGGGAACGCGACAGGTTCCAGTCATTGGCAGAGGCCAGCCAGTTCCCAAAACGCCCCTCTCCCGTGGCCTTGGGTTTCCAGTTGATCTGCTTGTTGAGCTCGTACATGCGGTCGCGCACTTCGGTCACCTTGATGAACCAGGAGTCGAGCGGATAATAAAGCACCGGCTTATCTGTGCGCCAGCAATTGGGA
>JAZBOD010000414.1:0-4338 GCA_036350955.1 Desulforhopalus sp.
CTCCTGCAACTGCTGTTCACCCCGGCCAATCCCGCTCCCATCACCATGAGCTGATGGCAACTGTTCACCGGGATAGGGTAAAAGACCGCATATAACCCGGATCTCGAACCATTTCAAATTGACAAATCGCTTCTCATTCCGTAACTGTACCGCTGATGCAACTCTCCTTCGCAGTTGCCATCTCCAGCACAAAAGGAACGATAATGAATACGGAACGACGCGAGCAGGAACGATTTTCCCTCAACACCCAGGCAAAGGTCTCCTTCCGCCATCACCCCGAAGGGCAGCCGGAGATCACCACGGTGGCAGCCAATATCAGCTCCGGCGGCGCATTTTTACAGACCGACCACCGCTTTCCGATGGCAGCCAAAGTGCAGATTGAGTTTTACCTGGCGGTCACCGATCTGCACAAACTCAAATTCATTCTGGCAATGGAGACCCTCCGAAATCTCCAGGGTGACCACCTCTGGGTAACCACCAGTGGCGTGATCATTCGCCAGGACGACCACGGCGTGGCTGTCATTTTTGACACCGATTACCAATTCACCCCCCTTCCTGCCAGGCCCTAGCTCCCGGGCGTTCCGTTCGGTTTTTTCAGGCTAAGCGCCGCCCACTCCCCCCGGCTCTCCCGGCCTTGAACTCCAAAGCCGCGGGCTATGAATGCCTGCTCGAGATTCTCCAGCTGCTCCCCGACCATTATTCCGGAAAGTACCAGGGTGCCGCCCATTTCGGTCAACCGGCACAGCTCATCAGCCAGGGCCAGCAGGACATCATGGACAATATTGGCGACAACCAATTGGTAGCCTTGCCCAAGACCTGTGAGCGAATCAGCGCTGACCGCCATCCGCATCTTAAGACCATTGCGGGCAACATTCTCCGCGGCGGCCGCTACCGCCTCAGGGTCATTGTCCAGGGCCATCACCTGCGCGGCACCGAAAAGTGCCGCCGCCATCCCAAGAATTCCGGTGCCGGTACCCACATCAAGCACCCGGGCCCCGGGATATTCCGGCAGCCTGCGGCAGATCTCTTCCAGGCAGAGGCAGGTGGTGGCGTGATGGCCTGTGCCGAATGCCATTCCCGGGTCCATGGTAATCACCTGTTCCTCGGGTTCAGGGTGATATTCCGACCAGGTCGGGGCGATAACCAGCCCGGGAACAATGGTGAAAGGTTGAAAAAACGCTTTCCAGTTTCTGCCCCAGTCTTCCTGCTCAATCAGGGTCCAGGAAAGTTCGGGTGCCGGAACCGCAAAAATCTCGGCCAACTCAACGAGATAGGCGGAAAGTTGTGAAACTGTGGCGGCAATCATCGCCTGATCTGGATTTGCCTGACGGATATAGGCGTTCACCGTCCCGAAAAGAGGATCGTCGACTGCTCCCGTCTCTACTCCGGCATCAAGCACCCCGACCAGGAAATCAGCTAAGGGCTCAACCAGGCAAGGGTCCGTAACCATACTCAATTTCAGCCATCTGTTTTCCGTTACCATACTCCCCTCCTGTTTGCCAACCGCTCGCGGGGATCACTTTCCCCCAAACCGAAGCACCCCTGAGCTCTGCACCATTTCCATGAGCACCGATACCACAGCCAACCACAAGCCGGGCTTCCGCAGCTTCTGAGTTTTATCAGCAAGCAGATTTTTATGACAAACAAACCTCCTTGCGATACTATAGTGCCGCATGCAAAGGTCACTGGCCGTTTCAAAACCGGAGGGAACCGTAGTGCATCCGCCTCTCGATCAGCTCGTTGCCTGCCCTGAGTGCGACCTGCTCACCGCGGCTCTTTTCCCGCTTTTCCTGCTGGGTTGCTGCTTTTTCCTCAGCCCCGGCCTTTTTCTCGGCCGCAGCTGGCCAAAAACTGCACCATTGATCCTTTTCTACCAGCACCTTGAAGAGTGGGCAGTGCTCGATATTTTCCTGCTCGCCATTCTGGTAACCATCATCAAGATGTCCGGCAATACCGAGATCGTTTACAACTCCGGGGTGTTCTGTTTTGTCAGCCTGATCCTGACCACCGCCACCATGAACAGCGTGGTCGACCAGAAGCTGTTCTGGCGCAGCATCGAGCAGCAG
Organism: Desulforhopalus sp.; assembly: GCA_036350955.1. GTDB lineage: Bacteria > Desulfobacterota > Desulfobulbia > Desulfobulbales > Desulfocapsaceae > Desulforhopalus_A. The sequence goes on from JAZBOD010000414.1 coordinate 2,067, forward strand.
AAAGCCCGGATGTTCCGGATCACCGCCTCTATCGGCAGGTGGACGGTGCTCGATATTTTTGTCATCGCCCTGCTCGCCGCCCTGGTTGATTTCGGGTTCTTTACTACCATCAACGTCGCTCCGGCTGCCACTTATTTCGCGGTCGTGGTAACCCTGACCATGCGGGCGGCACTCACCTACGATCCGCGTCTGATGTGGAATCGCTGCGTTCCCTGCTCCGCCCCAACAGCGGTTGCCCCCATTCCAGGTAGACCATGACCGACCACGCTTTTGTCACCCGGAAACGGCTCCTCTCGGCCATCTGGATCCTCCCTCTGCTCGCCCTGACCATCACCGGTTGGCTGTTGTATACCGGATACCGTGATGCCAGGGTGGCTGGACTGGAGCCCTGATATTGTTCTGTTGGAACTGGAAAAGAGCCGCCACCCCATTCCTGCCGAATAGCGCGTCTTCTCTTAACCCCGTCAACCTTACACCAAGGAGAAAAAATGAACAAAAAGATCGTGTTGCGCGATGATGAGATGCCCAGCCAGTGGTACAATGTCGTTCCCGATATCCCCAACGGCCTCCTCCCTCCCCTGGATCCGGCAACCAACCAGCCGATGGGTCCGGAAAAACTGGGTGCAGTTTTTGCGATGGGTCTTCTCGAACAGGAGATGAGCAGCGAGCGATTTATCGATATTCCCCAGGAAGTGCTCGATATCCTGAAAATCTGGCGTCCCTCGCCCCTGGTACGGGCAAGCAATCTGGAAAGGGCCCTGAACACCAAGGCAAAGATCTTTTTTAAAAACGAAGGGGTCTCCCCGGTCGGCTCGCACAAAGCCAACTCGGCCGTCGCCCCAGCCTATTACAACAAGCGGGAAGGGGTCAAGCGGATGACTACCGAGACCGGCGCCGGGCAGTGGGGCTGCGCCCTGGCCCTGGCCACCAGTAAATTTGCCATGGAGTGTAAGGTGTATATGGTCAGAGTTTCTTTTGACCAGAAGCCCTACCGTAAATCGATCATGCAGACCTTCGGCGCCAATGTCGTTGCCAGCCCAAGTCAGGAAACCAGAACCGGCAGGGCCATCCTCGAAAAAATGCCGGATACTCCAGGATCCTTGGGTATTGCCATCTCCGAGGCCCTCGAAGACGCTGCCAGCCGGGAGGATACCAAGTACGGCCTCGGGTCAGTACTCAACCACGTTATCCTCCATCAATCAATCATTGGCCTGGAGGCAAAAAAACAGCTGGCCATAGCCGGGGAATACCCGGACGTCATTGTTGGCTGCTGCGGTGGTGGCTCCAATTTTGCCGGTCTGGCAGCCCCCTTTATCCCTGATTTTCTCGAAGGGAAAAAAATCCGTTTTGTCGGTGCCGAACCCGCCTCCTGCCCTTCCCTGACTGCCGGAAAACTTGCCTATGACTATGGTGATGTTGCCCAGACCACCCCACTCCTCTACATGTACACCCTGGGCCACGACTTTATCCCCCCCGGTATCCACGCCGGCGGCCTGCGCTACCATGGTATGGCTCCGATCATCTCGGCGCTGGTCCGCGAAAATATTGTCACCCCGGTTAAACTCCAGCAACTCGAATGTTTCGAAGCTGGGGTGCTCTTTGCCAAAACAGAAGGGATCATTCCTGCGCCGGAGACCTGCCATGCCATCCGCAGTGCGATTATTGAAGCAACCCGGGAACCGGAAAAACCGCAGACCATCCTTTTCAACTTCTCGGGACACGGCCTGATCGACATGGCTTCCTATGATAAGTATTTCAGTGGCCAGCTCCACGACTATGATTACCCGGCGGAGGCGATCGAAAAATCCATGGCCTGCCTGCCGAAAATTCCCAATTTCTGAACCGAATCCCGGACGACTACCGCCCCGGCCAAAGAGGAGTACCTCGAATCGAGGTACTCCTCAATTGACCTGGAAGAGCGGCATGGCCAGCTCAACCAGCCGTTGCGGTTAAGCTGTGGCCAGATGGCCCGTGCGATATTGCCTTAAAAGGTATAGCGAAGGCTGGTAGAGAGCATCGAGGACTGTTGATCCATTCCCGCCCCGCCATCAATGAGGTAAACAAGTCCCTGGTCTTGGAACTGCCACTCGGCATCACCGTTCACCGTGTCATAGTGCTGGTAGCTGTAGGCGACTTCCAAGGCGAACTGAGGCGCAAACCAATAGGTTCCGGCGATATCGAAAGCGAGCATCTCTCCATCTTCAAAATTATTGGTGACCACAAGATTACGCAAATAGTGGTTGTCAACTGTCTCGCCATCAACCAATGGGGA
>JAZBOD010000415.1:0-3152 GCA_036350955.1 Desulforhopalus sp.
CGCCGGCTGCAGAACGATTCGCGGGTCGAGCGTGATATTCGCGAAAGGGTGCAGGCGGCCTACACCATCGCCTCCCATAAATATCGTCTCTACCGGGAAGAAAAAAATCTTGAACAGCTGCGGGTTCAGATTGGTGAACTGCTCCGGCCGATTCGCTGGAGCGATGGCCGCGGCTACTATTTTGCCGGCCGGGTAGCGGAAGGGGTAATTGATCTGTTCGCCGACGAACCTTTTTTTGAGGGCAAGTCGGCAGCTCAGTTCGCCGAGATCACCGGCCAGGACGTTATTGCCGATATTATTGCCATCGTCACCGAACGGGAGGCCGGGCTCTACCGCTATAATTTGCTCAAACCGGCTTTTGCCGGTGATCTCTATCCAAAAGTGGCGTTCGTCAAGTATTTCGAGCCACTTGACTGGTTTATCGGTGCCGGCCTCTATAACGATGACCTGGAAGAGACCCTCCAGCGGGATATCCTCGAGCGAATCCGCAATATCCAGTTCGGTCGTGATGGTGAGGTGTTCTGTTTCCGTGCCGACGGGACGATTCTCAGCCACCGCGACGAACGGCTGATCGGCCGTTCGGCGATCGACCTGGTTGACAGTCACGGCCAGGCCTACGGTGAAAAATTTCTCGAACTCGGCCTGAACAGCGGTGAGGGGTATGTCAATTTTGCCGTGGAGAGGGAGACCAGCGGCACTTTTCAACAGAAACTTGGCTTTATCAAAGTCTATGAGGCCTGGGGGTGGCTGATCGGTACCAGCATGTTCATGGATGCCATGGAACAGGCAATCGAAGCCGAGACCCAAACCTATCAACGGATCGCCTTTAAAAATGTCTTCATTTTTATCGTGATGTTTGCCATCGCCGTATTTTTTCTGCTGCTCAGCACATTTTTCTACAGTTACAAAATCAAGCAGGGGATAAACCTCTTTACCAATTTCTTCCGGCAGGCGGCCGATGCCAATGTCAAAATCAACAAAGAAGATCTAGTGTTTCGCGAATTTGAGGATCTTGGCCGCCTCGCCAACCGGATGGTGGCGGAGCGGATGAGAAATGAAGAGCTTCTCCATCGCGATGAACTCCGCCTTGACACCCTGTTGCGCCTGGGGATGATGGAAAAATATAGTCTTCAGGAGAAGTATATCTTTATCCTTCGCCGGTTGATTCAGATCACCAGGAGCAGTGAGGGATATCTCGCCCTCGTCGATTCGTCCCAGTCGGAAATTACCCTCTGCGCCCGTTGTCAAGCCGACCACCCGACGCCGGAATACCAGTCGGTTGATGAGCCGTTCGGTCGACCTCGCCGGGTCGAACAGGCTGGCCTGCCGGGGGTCGCCGTACTGAAAAAGACGGCGATTTTGGTAAATCAGCCGGAAAATCCTGCCGGCAGCGAGCTTTTCCCTTACCGGCAGCCGCTTCGCCGCTATCTCGATGTTCCGGTCTACAGCGATGGCCGGGTGGTGGTGGTCGCCGGGGTCTGCAATAAGCCGGACAGGTACGACAACTCGGATATCCGGCAGATGACCATGCTTTTAGAAGGGTTGTGGATGCACATGCAGAAGAAAGGCTCTGAAGAGGAGCTGGCTCGCCTGGAACGGCAGATTATCGCGGTCAGCGAAGAGGAGAGGAGCAAAATCGGCAGGGACCTGCATGACGATCTCGGTTCGCATCTCACCGGGGTGGAGCTGTTAAGCAAGGTTCTCCAGCAGAAGATCAAGGAGGAGTGTCCGGCGCGGGTAGAACAGATCGATACTATCCGTAACCTGATCCGGGAAGCGATTGAAAAAACCCGGCGGCTCTCCCAGGGGCTCTATCCGGTGCATGTGGTGGAGTATGGTCTGGAATCGGCAATCGATGAGCTGGTCGTCGAGGTGGAGAAGATGTTTGCCGTCAATTTCGACTTGCTCTGGGAAGGCGAGGGGGGGATGCTCGGCAAGAATACCGCCACCCATCTGCACTACATTATCCGGGAGGCGGTGTTCAATGCGGCACGACACGGCAAACCGAAAAATATCGGGGTCTATGTCCGGGTGGAGGGGAGCCGCTTTTCGCTGAAGATCGTGGATGACGGGGTAGGTTTTGATACCACCCCGGCGGCGACAGGAATGGGGTTTCACACCATGAAATACCGGGCCAAGGCGATCGGCGCGACACTGAGCATCAACTCGGCACGGGATGGCGGCACGATAATCACCGTGACCGGGGAGGGAGTGGAATGAAATCACGGGTATTGATAGTCGATGACCACCCGATTTTCAGAATGGGGATGGCTGAACTGCTCAATCAGGAAGAGGATTTTGTGGTCAGTGGTCTGGCCGGGGATATTATTGGCGCCCGAAAGGCCATTGCCGAAAACCGGCCCGATCTGGTGATTGTCGATATCACCCTGGCCGGGGATAATGGTTTGGATCTGGTCAAAGAACTCTCCTGCGGCAAAGATTCGCTGCCGATACTGGTCCTGTCGATGCATGACGAGCAGGTTTGGGCGGAACGGGCGATTCGGGCAGGGGCGCGGGGCTATATCATGAAAAAAGAGGCCAGTGACAACGTCATTTCTGCCCTGCGTAATATTCAGGTTGGGCGGATTCATGTCAGCGAGGCAATCATGGCCGGACTGCTTGACCGGCTGCAGGCCAGACCAGCTGCCTCGTCCGTGCCGACCGTGGAACTGCTCACCGATCGTGAACTGGAGGTTTTTCGGCTGATAGGTGCCGGCCTTTCTACCCGGGAGATTGCCCTGCAGATGAAACTCGGGGTCAAGACCATCGGCACCTACCGCGACCGGGTCAAACAGAAACTGGGAATTAAATCGGCAGCCGAATTGATGCGCCGGGCCGTGTTGTGGACAGAACAGGAGTTCTTCGAACCCCCGGAAACCAGGTAGGCTGATTACTTACCTGCAGCTGAGGCGTGACCTTACGTAACAAAAGGGTGCCGCCGTCTTTTCTTCAGTACCACCTGCTGGTAGGCTGCATCCGGTTGCATTGCCGTGCAGCTGCCGGCCGGTGAGAACCCGTGCCGGAAAATGCTGGTGGCGGGGAGGGTTCTGCGGTTCATCGCCAGATGTATAGCTGCTGTTTTACCAGGTTTCGCGTGCACCAGGAACCTGGGGGCCGATGAGGTCAACCTCCTTGCCGGCGGTGGTCCGCTC
>JAZBOD010000416.1:0-3131 GCA_036350955.1 Desulforhopalus sp.
CTGGTAAAAGAGTGTTTTTTCCAGGATATGATCCATTCCGGGATCAATATTTACATGACCCTGGAACTGGCAGAGACCTATCTGAGGGCTGGAGATCTCCGTTTCCGCGGGCTGTTTGAAGGGGCGGCGGCCCTCGCCTCACCAACCGGTCAATGGCCCGAGGCGATCCATCCCCGTACCGGTGGTGGCTGCATGGGGGACGGTCAACACGGCTGGGCAATCGCGGAATGGCTGATGCTGCTCCGCAATTTCTTTGTCATGGAAGAGGAGGGGGCCCTGCGCATCGGCCTGGGCATTCTCCCGGAATGGCTTGAAACCCAGAGACAATTAGTTTACGGGCCAACGTTGACCCCTTTCGGCAGCATCTCGGTGGTAATCGAGGGCCAAAAAGAGACGGCACGGGTCAGCCTGACCGCCGACTGGTCAGGCGATGCTCAGCCGGCCGTCACCGCCTGTCTGCCAGGCTGTGCTCATAAACGGCTTGAGCCACCCGATTACTCGGCTATCGTGGAGAGAAAACTATGAAAATTTCCATGTTCACCAACACCTACCTCCCCCATATCGGCGGGGTGGCCCGCTCGGTATCGACATTTGCCGAGGCTCTGCGGAAGCGCGGCCATGCGGTGCAGATTATTGCCCCCACTTTTCACGACATGGACAGGGAGGTTGGACAGAATATTGTCAGGGTCCCGGCACTGCAGAATTTTAACGGCAGTGATTTCTCGGTACGCATTCCGCTACCGGGGATCATTGGTGAAGCGATCAACGACTTCGCCCCCGATATTATCCACAGCCACCACCCTTTTTTGCTCGGCGATGCTGCTCTGCGCATGGCCAGGGCCTTTAACCTGCCCCTGATTTTTACCCACCATACCCTTTATGAACGCTATACCCATTACGTCCCCCTCGATTCGGCTGCACTGAAACGTTTTGTCATCGAACTGGCGACGGGCTATGCCAACCTCTGCAACCAGGTAATCGCCCCGAGCACCAGCGTCAAAAATCTCCTGCTCCACCGGGGGGTAAAAACCGCTATCCGGGTGCTGCCCACCGGGGTCGATGTCGACTTTTTTGCCGGAGGCGATGGCAGACGATTCCGCGTAAGGAACCAGATAGCGCCAGAGACCGGGGTTATCGGCCACATCGGCCGGCTTGCCCGGGAAAAGAACCTGCCCTACCTGGCCAAAGCCGTAGCCGAAGCGGTCCTCCAGAAGCCGGAGAGCTGTTTTCTGGTCGCCGGCAAGGGTGATGCCGAACGGGAGATAAGGGAAATCTTCGCCAGCCGAAATCTTAGCGACCGCTTGATCCTGATGGGCAATCTCCGCGGTGATGACCTCGCCGACTGTTATGCGGCAATGGATATTTTCGCTTTCGCCTCCCAGTCGGAGACCCAGGGACTGGTCCTGGTCGAGGCGATGGCCGCCTCGACCCCGGTTATCGCCCTCAGCGCCTCCGGGGTCGATGATGTCCTGGAAAATGGCCGGAACGGGGCGATGCTCGCCACCAATACCTCGACCGACGATTTTGCCGCGGCCCTGCTGGCGGCACTGAACAACCCTGAGCAACTCGCGTTGTGGCGCTCCAGGTCAATGGAAACAGCCCGACAATTTTCAACAGAGGCGTGCACCGACAAACTGGTTGAGCTCTACCAGCAGACTCTTGAACAAGAAGAGCCACCGCACAGTTCCGAGATGGAAATCCTCGACATGGCGATCATGGCGATCAAAGCGGAATGGGAACTGCTCCAGGAGAAAACTGTCGCCGCGCTCCATTCGCTCTTTGAGGATGAAGAGAAAAAATAAATACTGAGCCTTTTGCACATGGCTCAACGGATGACTGGCCGCCGGGACCAGCATGGGGTGCAGGATGGTCGAGCAAGCAGCGCCCAAAAAGTCCAGCCGCCCATGGCGATGGATGGGGCATATCACCCTGGCCTCCATTCTTCTCCTGGTTGGCATATGGGGTTATGGGCACTATGATCAGCCACTTGAAGGGTTGTGGCACTTTCTTGAACAGCGGGTCAATCCACTGCTGTTCATCACCCTGATGCTCATCCTGCCGATCTTCGGTGTGCCTCTCACCCCTTTTCTGCTGCTGGCCGGGATCAAGTTCGGCCTAGCCTTAGGCATGCTCCTGTCAGCTACGGCAATGCTTGGCCATATGGTTGTGGTCTATTATCTGGTTCATTCGTTCCTCAGAAAATGGATAATCGCGCTGCTTCATCGGCTGCATATCGCCGTACCGGAACAGCACGCCCCCCCCGGCTGGTGGCCTGCCACACTATTTATGCTCATTCCCGGGCTGCCCTATTCGGTCAAAAACACCCTGCTCGCCCTCTCGAGACTGCCTTTTGTTCCGTATCTGGCAATCAACTGGACCACCCAGTTCAGCTTGAGCCTGCCCTTTATTCTCTTTGGCGGTGCGGTGGTCGAAATGGACTACACTCTCCTCGCGGCAGCTTTCGGCCTCGCATTGGGCGGCGCTCTTCTCCTCTATTTTCTCAACAGAAAAATTCGGGGTCGCCAACCAGAGCGGCCAAAACCAATTAATCAGTCACACCACAGTTGATGTAACCGGCGAAGTTTATGTGCGTTGCAACTGTTTCCTTCATCCGGGCTGCGCTGGCTTAAAAGCCATAGGCTGATTCTGGCATTACCGAGGCAGGTCTCTAGCTGCAATGGCGCTAAACCTGCAGCCCTACTGCTCGGCAAAAAACTTGCCATCTTCACCAGAAGGGAATAGTTTGACCGCGATCCGGCTACCTCGTACCCCGATAGGCCTGGCATTTCATTAACAAAGCTGGCAGCATTAATCGGGTTATGATTGCCAAGCACCACATTCCAGATTATTTCTCGTGTTTACGCTGTTCATAACACATGAGGCCGAAAAGGGTTGTAATCAGAGTAATGAAAACAGTACCAATGCACCGAGGCTGAGATGAGCCAGCAAGACGAATATCGCTATACCGCTTTCAGCGAGCAGGTGACCACCGGAGAAGGGCCTTTGAAAAGCTACATGCGGCTGGCGGTCGGCTCCGACTCCTCTCTCCAACTGGCCCTCTACGAACTGATCTTTGGCATCTGTTCCTGGATACCAGGAGGTGTTGGCTATTTTCTTCGTCAAAAACTCTA
>JAZBOD010000417.1:0-4367 GCA_036350955.1 Desulforhopalus sp.
CCCACCCTGGTCCCCTTGGCGACCAGGCGCAAAACTTCATCACAACCGCTCTCCAGGCCGAGGTAGATCCGGTCAAGGCCAAGGCGGCGCAGTTCAGCCAGCCGATCAGCCCCTTTGGCAACTACTGACCGGGCACTGCCGTACAGTGAGATCCGGCGGATTTCCGGCAGAGTTTTGCCTATCGTCGTGAAAATCTCAATGAGCTGCCCTTGGGGAAGGGCGAGGACATCGCCATCGGCAAGGAAAATTCGCCGCCATCGTGCTGAACTCCGCTGTGCCTGGGCCAGATCGTCCGCCAGCTGGGTGGCGCTTTTGACCTGAAAGGGCACATCCTTATAGGCCCCACAAAAGGTGCAGCGGTTGTAGGGGCACCCCACCGTCACCTGGAGGATCAGCGCATCAGCCTCGCTGGGGGGACGAATGAGGTTGCCGACGTAGTTCATCGGTTTTATGAAAATGCCGGATTGGCGGCGGCAAAGGCGTTCATGAATTCCACCAGCCGAACCACCCCTTCACGGGGAAAGGCATTGTAGATCGAGGCCCGGCAACCGCCAATTGACCGGTGTCCTTTGAGGCCGCTGAGACCGGCAGCCGTGGCTTCGGCAACAAATTTCTGTTCAAGGGCCGCGGTTGGCAGATTAAAGGCAACGTTCATCAGCGAGCGGGAATCGAGCTCGGCGTGGCCGCGATAGTAATCGCCGGCATCAATGGTCTGGTAGAGCAGATTGGCCTTCTCGCGGTTGACTCTGGCAATCTCCGTCACCCCGCCCTGTTCCAGGAGCCATTTCAACACCTCACCCACAACATAGATGGCAAAGCAGGGCGGGGTGTTGAACATTGAGCCTTTTTCGGCGTGGGTCTTATAGGCCAGCATCGTCGGGGTCCGGGGCGGAGTCCGCTCAAGCAGATCTTCGCGAATGATCACCACGGTAACCCCGGCGGGACCAAGGTTCTTCTGGGCCCCGGCAAAAATTATCCCGAACCGGGAAACATCAACCGGTCGTGAGAGAATATCTGAGCTCATGTCGGCGACGAGCATTTTGTCGGTTTTCGGGATCTCCGCGAACTGGGTCCCGAAAATGGTGTTGTTGGAGACGTAGTAGAGGTACTCCGAGTCGGCGGCAACCTGATAGTCTCCGGGACGTGGGACCTGACGAAAGCCGCCGGCTTCGCTGGAGTAGGGGACCTCCACCTCGCCGAAGAGTTGAGCCTCTTTGATGGCCTTTTTCGCCCAGGTGCCGGTATTGAGATAGCTGGCCTTTTTCCCCGGGCCAAGCAGGTTCATCGGCACCATGAAAAACTGACTAGAAGCTCCCCCCTGGAGGAAGAGCACCTGGTAGTTGCCTGGGATTGAGAGCAAATTTCGCAGATTGGTTTCGGTCTCTTCAACCACTGCCATGAACTCTTTGGAGCGGTGGCTGATTTCGATAAGGCCCATTCCCGTGCCCCGGAAATCGACAACATCTTTGGCGGCTTGGGTCAATACCGCTGGCGGCAAGGTGGCCGGGCCTGCACTGAAATTATAGATGCGGGGGGACATGACTGTTCTCCTCAGTTTTGGTAAAAATTTTCCGGATGACGTGCAGGCTCTCCCGGAGATGCCTGACGCAGAGCCTCGTAAAGAACAATCCCGGCGGTCATCGCCAGGTTAAGACTGCGGATATGCGGGTTTTGCATCGGCAGAGTATAACATCTCTCGGCATACAAAGACAGGATCTCTTCCGGCAGACCCCGGGTTTCCCGGCCGAAAACCAGCAGGGAACCGGGATGGAAACGGGCGGTAGTATATGGCGTTTTCACCTTGGTAGTGAAGAAAAAGAGGTCGGTTTCTCGCTGTGCCCGTAAAAAACTCTCCAGGTTTGGCCAATGACGGATGGTAACGTGCTGCCAGTAGTCGAGCCCGGCCCGTTTGAGATGCTTATCGTCGGTGGCAAAACCCAAAGGGTGGACCAGATCGAGGACGGTGTCTGTGGCCCCGCAAAGCCTGGCGATAGACCCGGTATTGGGCGGTATTTCCGGTTCAACCAGAACTATATGAAAAGGCGGTGTGGGGCTCATGGCAGAAATTGGCTGAAGAAGGGGCCTTTTGCATGACGCAGTGTTTGGGCGAAAAGGTGGTGTTGCAAAGGGCGCGAAGGGCAAAAACGGTATATAAACGCTCCCTGCCTGGAACACAATGAAAAACCAAAGAGGCCATTGGCCGGCGGTTTATTGATTGCAATTTTTCCTTGACCGACTAGATTTTGACCGAAAACAGCAGGGAGGGGACATCCGCCGAATCACTTCGGCCAGCCCGGGGACCAGATGAGTGATGCTGACCAGCCAATCGGCAGAGAGGTGATAGTGAAAGCGCAGCCGCGACCTGCTGTTGATCGGCGGATCAGCCTTTTTCTGCTCCTGGCCGGGGTGCTCCTTATGGTCGACTCGGCCCAGTTGCTTAGCCGTTTTCTTGCGCCAGGGGAAGTGGCGGTGGAGAAATGTCAGCGCCTCGAGAAAAGCGGTGACTACAACCGCTTGGTTGATGTCGCCTGCCGAAGCGACAGTGACCCGGACAGCAGCCAGGCAGCAAAGGGTCTGTATACCCCGTTTTCTTTTCAGCCTATTCCGATTAACAGTGCTGATCCAGAATTGTTGATGACCGTCAGGGGGATAGGTCCGAGGCTGGCGGATAATATTTTTCGCTACCGTGAGGAAAATGGCCCTTTGACAAGCGGCAGCGACCTGACTGCCATACCGGGGATCGGTGAAAAAACTGCGGCCCGTTTTGCTCCCCATTTCAGCTTTACCCCTCAACCATGACCGGCAGTTGGAGAGATCTGCCGGTGTTGATTCTGGTCGGACCGACGGCGATTGGCAAAACCGACCTTTCTTTGCAGATCGCCCGCCGGTTTCCCTGCGAAATCATCAGTGTCGACTCGATGCAGGTCTACCGTTATCTCGATATCGGAACGGCCAAGGCCTCCTCTGCCGAGCGGGACGAAGTAGTCCATCATCTGATTGACATTGTCGATCCCGACGAAGCCTATGATGCGGCCCGTTTCGCTGTTGATGCCAGGAAGGTGCTTGAAGCCATCGCCGGCCGGGGGAAAATTGCTCTACTCACTGGAGGGAGTGGCCTCTACCTCCGCGCCCTGCTCGAGCCCTTTTTCCCTGGCGTACCGGTCGATGATGATCTCAGGAACAGGTTGAAAAAGCCTCTCTTTGAAGAAGGTAATTCGAAGTTACATAAAGAGTTGAGCCTATGTGACCGAGTATCTGCAGAAAGAATTCATCCAAACGATAGTCATCGGCTGCTCAGGGCACTGGAAATATACTCCGCCAGCGGGATTCCCTGGTCGGAACATCTTCGCCGCCAACGCAGCTCCTCTGACCAGCGCTTTCTGAAAAATACCCTGATGCTCGGCCTGACCTGTGAGCGGCAGGTGCTCTATCAGCGGATCGATCAACGCTGCCGGTTGATGCTTGACAACGGCCTGGAAGCGGAGGTCAGTTCCCTGTTGGGGATGGGGTATGGTTCTGATTTAAAACCCATGCAGGCGATAGGGTATCGTCATATGCTCGAGTATATCGCCGGCCGCTGGGGGTGGGACGATATGGTTCGCCTGCTTGCCCGGGATACCAGGCGATATGCGAAAAGACAGTACACCTGGTTCTCGGCAATGACCGATATTCAGTGGTTTGAGAAAGATGACCCAGACAACGTGCTCCGGCTGATTGCCGGATGGTTGCGTTGAAGAGGGTGCAAGGTTGATGGAAAAGAGGGCAGTGATCACCGTTGATGGCCAAAACAAAACCCTGCCGGCCTTTCTCGTCAATCTGCTCAACAGCCGGGGGGTGGAGGCTGGGGAATTCAGTCGATTCCTCTATCCAAGCCTCGCCGATTTGCCCCATCCCGACAACATGAAAAACCTCACGGCTGCGGCACGCTTAACGGTAGCTTCCATCCGCGCTGACCGACCGATTGTCATTTGGGGCGACTATGATGTCGATGGCACCACCGGTACGGCACTGTTGGTCAATTTTTTCCGGGAGTTGGGGGTCGAAGTGACCTGGTATATCCCCAACCGGCTGAACGAAGGGTATGGTCTGCACAGTGACTGGTTTGGCAACCGGCAGAGGTGCTGTATCGGCGGAGATTTTCTCCTGATCACCGTGGACTGCGGAATATCCAATTGGCGGGAGGTGGAGATCGTTAAAGAAATGGGCGGCAAAGTGATCATTACCGATCACCATACCGTGCCCAAAGAAGGTGTTCCCAACTGCCTGGTGGTCAATCCATCTCAAGAAGATTGCGGTTTCCACGGGGAAAACCTCGCCGGTGTCGAGCTGGCCTTTTACCTGGCGGCGGCAATCCGCAGCGAACTCGC
>JAZBOD010000418.1:0-5586 GCA_036350955.1 Desulforhopalus sp.
CGGCCTATTCGTCAGGCTGGAGAGGCCGGCAGACAGGCCATCCCTGGCCTGGCCGCCGGTTGCGGACATCGTGTCCGCAACCCTTTAGGGCCCTGTTCTCCATCCGGCCGGGCCTTTCGCGATGCAGCCTCCGGCAAACCCAGGCAGTCTGCCAACCTCCGTGCCAGAACCAGGTTAGTGAACATTACGGACAATTTTCATGCTTGGTTGTAACATGGAGGTTGCCACCAAAGTGGCTCTAGCTCCGACAAAAGAAAACCGGATAGCCTGACGGCTATCCGGTTGAGATTTTACCGGGTTGGGTATTGAAAGGCATAGGAGCTTAACCGCCAGCCAGTCCCTGGTACATCTCCTGGTTATAGCCGATGTACCAGCAGTCCCCCAGCAGTATCGCCGGCGCCCGGAGGTTGCCAGTCCGCCCGGTTATCAGAGGCATCAGTTCACTGGCCTTGACCTCGGCAAGACTGAACTGGAGAATTTTTTTCCCGCTGGCGACAAACACCTTTGTGGCAGCCTGAGCGGTCAAGAAATCCCAGACGGCATCGCCACTGAAAGTCTGTTTTTTGGCGTCTATCTCACTTTCAAGCTCAAAGTTCTGCTCGGTGAAAGCCTTCCAGGCTTTGCTGCAGGAAGCTCATCCCTTGCGCATATAGGCCAGTGTGATCTTCATCGACATCACTCCACGGTCAAATGTTACTCTGCTACCGGCGGGGTAAATACCCGCTTGCCCAATTCGAGATCCATGGCAAACATCCCGGCAGAATCCTTACCGATCATTTTCAGCCGCTCGAGCACCTCGCCAACACTGGCTTCCTCTTCAACCTGTTCGGTGACAAACCACTGCAGGAAGATATGCGAAGCATAATCCTTTTCCTTGTTCGCCAAGGCCATCAGGTCATTGATCAACCCTGTCACCTTTGCTTCGTGCTGGGCGGTCTCCTCTATCACCGCCATCGGCGAAGCCCAGTCTGCCGCCGGTTTGTCAATCGCGTCCAGAGCAACATGCCCGCCCCTTTCGAGAACATAATCGTAGATTTTCGTCGCGTGGCTCATCTCCTCCTGGGCCTGTACCCTCATCCAATTGGCAAAACCGGCAAGACTGCGCTCACTGCACCAGGCAGACATCGCCAGATAGAGATAGGCCGAGAACATTTCAGCATTTATCTGGGCATTCAAGGCTTCATTCATTTTTTTGGTAATCATCGTCCGCAACTCCTTGTGAGTATTTCCGGGTAATCCGTCCCTGGCACTGTGGTGTATCACCAAGAGCCGATGTCACACCTCCCGGTTCACCGGGGAACAGCACGAGGAACAGGCCATTTACACCATCCAGAGGATAAGTACTGCAGCGGATGATCGCCAGTTTTTTCGCACGCGGGGAAGATTGGCTGAGGGGTGGCGGAGCAGAAATTTCAAAGATAAACCTGGCCGATGCCAGTCAGGATCATATGGCTGATCAGGGCGAGATTCAACACGATAAAAAGAAGACGGTAGTCGCCTCTGCCTCCGGGGCGCAGCTGCCAGCCAAAGATCAGCAATAGACCGACGGCATTGATCACCACCCCAAGACGTATCGACCAGGCAGAACTGTAAAGCAGGAACAGAAACATCAGCATTATGGTGCTAAGCGCGGCGATCCAGGTAAAAAAGAGCGCTTTTACCCGTGCCTCACCAAATTGATCGACGATACTCGGGAGGCCGAGGAGCCGGTAGTCTCCGCGGTGGCGCAACAGCACCAGCCAGAAATGGGGGACCTGCCAGAGCGCAAGCAGGGCCATCAGCAGAAATGCCGGAAAGGCAAATGGTGCGCCACCTCCGCCAAGCCAGCCGATCAGCGGAGGAAGAGCCCCACAGATTGCCCCGGGAACAATGGCCAGGACGGTCACGGTTTTCAGCGGGGTGTACACCCCATTGTAAAGAACTACGGCAAACAGGGCGACCAACGGCGCCCAAGGCCCCTCAGAGTTGAACCAAAGAATAATCAGACCGGCAAGGATAAGCATCATTCCCTGCCAGAATGCCTGGCTAAGAGACAACTGCCCCTGAGGAAGGGGACGGAGCCTGGTCCGTACCATCTGCCGGTCCAGCTGATACTCCTGAAGGCTGTTTAAGCTCGCCGCTCCGGCCGCCAACACGAATACCGCCACCCCGATCAGCAGACTTTGCCCGGAGAAGAACCCTTGGGCCAGCAGAGCACCAAAGAGCGCCGATCCACCAACCAGCAGGCAGAGTGGGCTTTTGGCCACCCGAACCCGCAAGAGCACCCCGGCAGGGGATATCCCCCACCGACCTTCCCCGGACTGGCTCTCTTCGCTATTCTTCAAGCCAGCTGACGAACTCTTCTTCCGGGACAATATGCAGTTTGGCAATCATCGCCCAATGATCGACACCGCAGTATTCGGTACACTGGATATCGTATTCTCCCACTTCGTCGGCAAAGAACCAGGCGTAGGTGGGCATCCCTTTTACCGCATCGACTTTAACCCGAAAGGCGGGAAGATAGAAACTGTGCAGCACGTCTTCTGAGCTGATATTGAGTTTGATCGCCCTCCCCTGCGGCACGACCAGTTCGTTTTCGGTCTCTTTATCGTTTTCGTAGACAAATATCCACGAATACTGTTGACCGATCACCTCGACCTCCATGGCCCCCTCGGGCACGGTGCGCAAGCCGATATAGGAGGTCCAGCCGACATAAAACATCGACATGGCAATCAACGTGGGGATGATCGTCCAGAGTATTTCCAGGGTATAGTTATCACGAATATCTGCCGGAACCGGATGTCGGCTGCGACGATAACGGATGACGAAATAGACCATAACCGCAGTTATGCCAAACAGCAGAACGACGGAAATGCCGAGGATATACCAAAAAGCCAGATCAACACCATGAACTGCGGACATTATTCTCTCCAACTGTTAGCGAAAGGCCACATCCCAGAAGGTAAAGCCAATCATAATCACCAGAAAAACCACCGTGCCGATAAAGGAGAGAGTGATGATCGGCCCCTCGTATTTTAAATGCATGAAAAAGAGCAGGACCAAACTCACCTTGGTGCAGGCAATAGCCAAAGCGAGCGGGACATTAAAAAAGCCGAGGTCGACATAGGAAACCCCTACGGTAACGATGGTCAAAACCAGCAGGATAGCCAGAACAACGGCAAGTTGCCAGTAACTGAGCAGGTGTGGTTGGTCTTGGTGAGTCACGTCCGTATTCTCCGGGTGGGATACCCCGCGCTGCGGGTACTGGCTACAGCACCAGATAGAAGAGGGGGAAGACAAAGATCCAGATAAGATCGACCAGATGCCAATAAAGGCCGGAATTATCAAGCATCGAAAAGCGATTGGCGTTAATCCTGCCGGTCATTACCATGACCAGGCTCACCGCGAGGAGAATCATGCCGATAATCACATGAATCCCGTGCAGTCCGGTAATGATGTAATAGAGACCGAAAAAGATATTCAGACCGGGCTCCCCGCTCGTCAGGGTCTCCGAGTTGGGGAAGAGATCCCGAGCAAACTTGGCTCCCCACTCGAAATATTTGTTGACCAGAAAAATCACCCCGCAGAACAGGGAAAAAAGGAGCAGGCCAATACACTGCCTTTTTTTCCCCAGCCGCAGAGCGGTAATCGATGCGGCGACGGTAAAGCTTGACACCAACAGAACAACGGTATTGGCGGCACCGAACAGCCGGTCGAGTTCGAGCCCGCCGGCCGCGAAAAACTCGGGGTAGCGATGAAAATAGGCGGCATAGAGGACAAACAGTCCGCCAAAGAGGATGATCTCCGAATAGAGAAAGAGCCACATCCCGATTTTAATCCCGTCCTGATCTATGCGGTCTGTCATACCGACTATCCTTTTAAACCTTTCTGCTGTTCCCGCTGGACAACCCCGGTAAAATCATAGGGATATGCTGCAATAGAGGGAGGAACGACAAAGTTGTGCACCGGCGGCGGTGAAGGCACCATCCACTCAAGGGTGGTGCCGCCCCAGGGATTGCCTCCCGCGGGCTGCTGTTGGCGGAAGCTGAGTGCCAGGTTGACAAACATGATGACAATCCCGGCAGTCAGCAGATAACCGCCAAACCCGGCGAGAAAATTGCCGGTCTCATACTGGGGCAGATAGTCGTAGTACCGTCTCGGCATTCCCTGCATGCCGAGAATGAGCATGGGCACATAGTGAAAAAGAAAGCCGATCGCTGTCAGACTCGCACCGATGTAGGCCGGCTTGAACCGGTACATGATGCCGAACATCTTCGGCCACCAGAAATGGAGGGCGGCAAAAAAGGCAAAACCGGTGCCGCCAAACATCACAAAGTGAAAATGGGCGACGACGAAATGGGTATCGTGGACATGGATATCGGTCCCTACCGCCCCAAGTACCAGCCCGGTCAACCCACCAACGGTGAAGAGATAGATAAAGATCAGCGCGAGAAGAAGCGGTGGGGTCATCTCAATCGCCCCGCGGTACATCGTTGCCACCCAGGAGAAGACCTTCACCGCCGAAGGTATCGCCACCAGGAAGGTCAGCAGGGAGAAGATAAAGACCGACACATCACTCATCCCGCTGGTATACATATGATGGGCCCAGACCAGTGATCCGGCAATGGCAATGCCCATGGACGACCAGACGATGGCCTTGTAGCCGAAGATCGATTTTCGAGAAAAGACCGGAATGATCTCAGAAATCACCCCCATCCCCGGCAGGATCATGATATAGACCGCAGGGTGGGAGTACATCCAGAAAAGGTGCTGGTAGAGCAGAGGGTCGCCGCCCTTGTCAGGATCGAAAAGGCCCACTCCGAAGAAGCGCTCGACCACGACCAAAACAAAGGTGATTGAGATCACCGGGGTGGCGAGGATCTGTACCCAGGCGGTGGCATAGAGCGACCAGGTAAACAGCGGGATCTGCATCAAACCCATGCTTTTGTCGCGCATCCGGTGAAAGGTGGTGACAAAATTGAGTCCAGTAAGCATCGACGACATGCCCAAAATAAAGGCCGCCGACACGGTAAGACCGACATTGCTGTCGATCTCGACACTGAATGGGACATAAAATGTCCAGCCGGTATCGGGAAAACCGTCACCGGCAAAAAGGGCAACTATGGCAAACAGCCCGCCGATCATGAACAGATACCAACTGAACAGATTCAGCCTGGGAAAGAAAACATCGTCGGTTCCCAACTGGATCGGCAGAAAAAAATTGCCAAAGATCGCCGGGATGGCAGGAATAACAAAAAGGAAGATCATGATCACCCCGTGGAGGGTGAACATCGAGTTGTACAGTTCCGGATCCATGATGGTCCGCCCCTGACTCATCAACTCGGTCCGCAGAAGCAGACCGAGAAACATGGCCACGCTAAACCAGAAGAGCACTGCACCAAGGTACATCAGTCCTAGCCGCTTGTGGTCGTGGGTAAGCAGCCAGGCTTTTATGCCGGTGAGGCCGGGAGGGGCAGGGGTATGGTAAAAGGAAAGGGGCGCAGTCATAGAGCTATCCTGTCAGAGGTACCGAATATTCAGGGCCGTTGCCGATTCTCCGGCCTTTTCCGTTTGAAATACAAAAAAACAAAGGCCAGCCCGACGGCA
>JAZBOD010000419.1:0-7627 GCA_036350955.1 Desulforhopalus sp.
AAAGCTGCTGCCGCCCCGGCCGCTGCCCCGGCTCCCCTCGGTCCGCGCAACTACACCATCACGGTCAACAACCGGCCGTACAATGTCTCGGTCTCCGAAGCCGGTGCGGTCCAGGCTTTCCCTGCAACAGCACCAGCGGCATCCCCTGCCCCGGCTGTCGCTGTTGAAGGAACTGATGTCGAGGCGCCAACCCCTGGTAATATTTTGAAAATTCTCGTCGAGGTCGGCGCCACCGTCACCAAGGATCAGCCGCTGGTGATTATGGAGGCGATGAAAATGGAGTCAGAAGTCAAATCACCCTGCGCCGGCAAGGTCCTCGCTGTCCATGTAGCTGCCGGTGATACTGTGCAGGCCTCCGACCTGCTCTTCACCATCGGCTAACCAAGGGTGTACGCTACCGGTTCCCGGGATCGATTCCGGGAACCGATTCTTCTTGCTCTTACCGGGACAGTGTTATGAAAATTCGATTTTACATGCTTGTGCTGCTGGCTGTGCTCACTGCCTGGCCGTTGTCCGCCTGGGCGGACAACGGGTCGGTGGCGGTTGTCGCACCGGCGGACGCTCAGATCCTCCGGGTAATGGTGAAGGGGGGGGATTTCGTTTTCAGCGGTGACGAAATCGCTACCCTGAAAAGAGACGATGGGACCATTGTAGTCTTGAAAGCCGGTTCGGCGGGGAAGATTACCGAACTGACCGTGCACTCCTATCAAAAAGTCCAAAAGGGCGAACGCCTCGGCAACCTCGATACTGCACAAATCGTCGTCGATGAACCGACAACAGCTGCCGCCAAAGAACTGCCGGGGATCGCCGAACTGCTGAGCGAACTGTATACCACCACTGGGCTGTACGGGGTGATTGACGGCCAACTGCACAAAGACTGGACGGTCGGCATCGGCCGGGTACTGATGATCCTCGTCGGTTTGGTCCTGCTCTATCTCGGGATAGCGAAAAAGTTCGAGCCGTTGCTGTTGGTCCCTATCGGCTTTGGGGCGATCCTCGCCAACATTCCCCTGGCCGGTATCGCCGAACCCGGCGGGATCCTCTACTATATTTACGAAATCGGCATCACCACCGGCATCTTCCCGTTGCTGATCTTTATGGGGGTTGGCGCCCTGACCGACTTTGGCCCGATGATCGCCAACCCGAGAACCATCCTCCTCGGCGGTGCCGCCCAGTTTGGCATTTTTGCCACTCTGCTTGGTGCCCTTTTCCTCAACGACCTGGTCCCAGGGATCAATTTCTCCCTGCGCGATGCCGCCTCAATCGGGATCATCGGCGGGGCGGATGGACCAACGGCCATCTTTCTCTCCAGCCAGCTCTCGCCGCATCTCCTCGGCTCGATCGCCATTGCTGCGTACTCCTATATGGCCCTGGTGCCGCTGATCCAACCACCGATCATGCGCTGGCTGACCACGGCCGAAGAACGCCAGATCAAAATGGTCCAATTGCGGCATGTCTCCAAACTGGAGAAGATCCTTCTTCCCCTGCTGGTTCTCGGTATCTGTGGCTTTCTGCTCCCTTCGGCGGCGCCGTTGATCGGGATGTTCATGCTCGGCAACCTGGCCAAAGAGTGCGGGGTGGTCGACCGGCTCGCCGGTACCATCAAGGATTCGCTGATGTACACGGTGACCATCTTTCTCGGCCTCGGGGTTGGTTCAAAACTCTCAGCCGATAAGTTTCTCAATCTCGAAACCCTGGGGATTCTTGCTCTGGGGATGATCGCCTTCTGCATCGGCACCGCATCCGGGGTACTGCTTGCCAAGCTGATGAACAAAATGAGCAAGAACCCGATCAACCCGTTGATCGGCGCAGCAGGAGTCTCGGCGGTGCCGATGGCCGCCAGGGTGGTCAACAAGGTGGGCCTTGAGGCCAACCCGCAAAATCACCTGATCATGCATGCCATGGGCGCCAACGTTTCCGGGGTTATCGGTTCGGCGGTCGCTGCCGGTGTCATGCTGGCGTTACTCAACTAAGCCATTTCGCCGTATAAGCTGTTCGAGCACCGGGCTGGCCAGAGTCTTGGCCAGCCCGGGGTTAGTACCATAGAAATTCCCTCTTTGCTTTTTAAAGAGGGAATTTCGTGATGGTCCTTATCCCCGCTGCCGTTGGCGGGGGTTAGTACCACAGAGGTTCAAGTTACCCATTTTTACGAGGGAATTTCGTTATAGTACGTATCCCCTCTCGTCGCCCTTGGCTTGGGGGCATCATCAGCCCGGGTTAGCCGACCCGGTTGATCTGCGGAGTACCGCGGTCGATTGCCCGCGGGTAGCGTATCGCCGGCAAGCCAAAGCCCATCGCATAGCCAATAGTGTGGTCGGCGGGGATGGCCAGCCTCTGCCGCAGGGAGGGGAGCAGTTCGCTGATGGTCAGGGTTGCCAAGCCGTTCCACAGGGTACCCAGGCCGCAGCTTACCGCATAGAGTTCGAAGGTGGTCAGAGCGATAAGGCAGTCCTGAAGGGGAGAGGCACTCTCTTCCAGGGCGGAGACCACCAGCAGGTGCGGTGCCCCCCGAAAAAGAATATCCCTGCCGCTGGAACGCCAGGCGGTGACGATGTCGACAAACATTTCCGTCCCCGCCGGGAGGGTGTTTTCGGCAATCCGTTTCTCCAGTCCGGCTATCGCCTCCTCGCGCAGGTCAAACATCACTCCTTTATCATCAACCAGAGTATAGAGCAGTTCCCGGTCATTATGACCACTGGGGGCATGGCAGGCCACCGTCAACAGCTGGTTGATCAGCTGTTGATCGACATTTTTATCCTGATAGTTGCGTACCGAGCGGCGCCCTTTAATCAGTGCCGCCAGTTGGGGAGGCCTGGGGAGGTTTTCCGGTATCAGGACTTCCCCGTCTTCCGGCCGGTAGTCGCTGATCGACAGTGCCGCCTCACTGCAAATCGCCACGCAGTGCAGGCAGTGGATACAAAACTGCTCGAGATCCGACGCTATTGTCGGCAGGTTCTGTTCCATAGTGATAATCATCGCCGGACAGTCACTGGCGCACTGCCCGCAACCGATGCAGGCTTCAAGGTCGATGGTCAGGTTGAGCATTGCTTTCTCCAGGTTATCCTACTGTTTTACCAACAATTTCTTTATCAAAATAGTTGACCGCCATGCCGGCGTCGACGACGATAGTCTGGCAGTTAATCCCGGAAGCCCGACTGGAAAGCAGAAAAACTGCAGTATCGGCCGCCTCCTGAGTGGTAAGAGCGGCTTTTCTCAGCGTGGCTTTTTCGGCAAAGAGGTAACTGTCGACATAGCCGGGGATCCCTGCCGAAGCCGAGGTCTTGAGCAGCCCGGGAGCAACGGCGTTGAAGCGGACCCGGGAAAAGTCGGCGAAGCTTTTGGCGAGAAAGCAGAGGGAGGAATCCAGCGCTGCTTTGATTGGGGCCATATAGCCATAGTTTTCCGCAGCCATCCGGGTTGAGGAGATGGAAATAGTCACCATCGCCCCATCCCGGGCAAGCAGATCACGAAAATGGTTGGCAATACTGATAAACGAAAAACAGGAAATATTCACCGCCTGGAGGAAATCGGCCTTGGCGGTCTGGTGAAAGGGCCGGATCCCGGAACTGTAATTGGCAAAGGCAATCGAGTGGACAATACCGTCAATCTGCCCGCTGCCAAGATGGGCGGCGATTTCGTCGCGCACCCGAACGATGTTCTCTTCTTCTTCTACGTCACATAAGAAAACCGGCGCGCCGGGGAAGAGTTTTTCCACATTGCCGGCCCGCCCAGCAGAGCGCACCACATGGATCACCTCAGCTCCCTCTGTCGCCAGGGTGCGGGCAATGGCGCAGGCCACCGATTTCTTATTGGCCAGGCCAAAGACGACAAACCGTTTCTTTTCCAAGCGGAGAAAACTCATCACCCTCCCGTTTCTTTGATCGTTTGCTGTTGCGCCTACCCAAGTCTACCCCAAACCAGGCCAAGGGCAAACAAGAGACTAAAACCAAGAGAAAGCACCGCCGTGGCGGCAAGAAGCCGGTTAAGCGCCCTGCCCTGCTGACCGCCCACCTGTTTTGCCTGGGACCAGGCGACCGGCAGGGTAAGCAGGGGCAGCAGGACGGCCCATCCACCTCCGAAAACCGCCATCGCCAGGGGCACCAGATAGGCGGTCAGCAGCAGCAGTCGATATTCGGCAATGGTCTTTCCCTGCCCGAGGATGACCGCCAGAGTCCTTTTCCCGGCCCGGGCATCACCTGCAATATCCCGGAGGTTATTGACCACCATGATTGCGGTAATCAACAGTCCCGGAGGCAGGGCGGCAAGAAGAACCTGCCAGGTCAGCCCACCGGTCTGGACGAAATAGCTGCCCCCCACCGCCACCAGACCAAAAAAAATAAAGACGAACACCTCCCCAAGGCCGTTGGAGGCTAACGGATAAGGGCCGCCGCTGTAGGCCAGCGCCGCGAGTACCGAAGCTATGGCTATGAGCACGATGGGAAGGCCGCCAACCATCGCCAGGTAGAGAAAAACCGGCCCGGCAAGGAGAAAAGTCACAATCATTGCCCGCTTAACCTCACCCGGAGTCAGTAAACCGCTCTGAGTGACCCGCACCGGCCCAAGACGTTCGGCGGTATCGATCTGGTTTTTCCCGTCAAAATAGTCGTTGGCCAGGTTGACGGCGATCTGCAATAACAGGCTGCCCAGCAGACAGGCCAGGGCCGGCAGCGGGGCAAAGCCGTCATCCCTGAAGGCCATGGCTGATCCGACCGCCACCGGGCCAACTGCCGCCGGCAAAGTTTTCGGGCGAATCGCCAACAGCCAGATGGCGGATCTGGAGAGTGTCTCGGAGGGCATATTATTCAACGAAAAGATGTTTGCTGACCCGCAGTTCAATGGCGTTAATGGCAAAATAGAGCAGCACGCCAAGCAGCCCCATCCCCAGGATCCCGGTGTACATTTCCGGGTAGAGCAGCACCTGATAGGTTTCCACCACAATATAGTATCCCAGGCCGTAGTTGGTCAGGGACTGTTCGGCAATAAACAATACCGCCACCGCCGTCCCCACTGAGACCCGCAGGGCGGTAAGCACCGCCGGCAGGGATGCAGGCAGGTAGACATAGCGGAACAGGGCCCGCCGCCCGGCACCTAAGGATTTTACCGAGAGGATCAGCTCCTTTTTCAACCCGGCAGCTTCATCGCGGACCACGACCAGGATCTGGAAAAAAATGATGATCGCGATCAGGATCACTTTGGAAAAATCGCTGATCCCGAGCAAAACATAGATCACCGGCAAAAAAATTATTTTCGGGATCGGATAGATAATTGCAACCAACGGGCCGACCACCCGGTCAAGGCGTGGCATCTGCCCGAGAGCAAGACCAAGAGGTGCGGCAAAGAGCACCGCAATGACCACCGCAGCGAGGACGCGGCCGGCCGAGGCGAGAAAATGGAGACCGAGTTCTCCGCTCATGCCCGCGACAAACAGGGGCACCACCACCAGCGGTGAGGGCAGAATCGGCCGATTGACGAGAAGGGCAAAAAACTGCCAGAGGAGAAAGAACATCACCACACCAACCAGAGTACTGAACAGGGTAGTCTTTTGCTTCATCGTCAGGCTCCCCTTACCGTCCGCCCAGAGTTCGGTGGGCGAGCATCTCGCGCAGTTCGCCGCAACGTTCGAGAAATTCAGGGCTGGTGCGCTGATCCCGTGCCGCTAAGTGGCGGTTGTCGAAAACTTCTGGAGCCCGGTTAGAGCTGTTCCGCAGAACCAGAATCTTTTCGCCGAGCACCACTGCCTCTTCGATATCGTGGGTGACGGTGATTGAGGTCAGTTTGGATTCAAGGTGGAAGCTGTTCATCACCTTTTGCAACTCCTCGCGAATGGGCGCGTCCAGGGCGGAGAACGGTTCATCCATCAGGAGCAGGTCGGGTTCCAGCGCCAGGGTCCTGGCAATAGCCACCCTCTGCCGCTGGCCACGGGAAAGCTGCACCGGGTACATCTTTACCAGATGGGCAATTCCCAACCAGTCGAGCCAGTACTCGACCCGCTCCTCAGCCCTCTGCCGGTCGATAGTCGGACCGGCAGGGCTGTGTTTGCCGTCGGGGCCGTAAAATCGGCGGATCTTTAAACCCAGATGGACGTTGTCCCGGACCGTTGCCCAGGGCAGCAGGCCGTGGTCCTGGAGGACCAGACCGGTAGAGGGCCTGGCCCGAACGATCGTTTCGCCGTTGATCCTGATCTCCCCAGCTTGCGGCCTGGTCAACCCGGCGATGAGGAAGAGCAAGGTGGTCTTGCCACAGCCCGACGGACCAATCACCGTCCAGGATTCGCCCTGGTCAATGGTCAGGGAAAAGTCAGCAAAGAGCGGCTCAGTACCACCGTAACCAAATCCGAGCCGGTTAATGGTGATCATCTCGTCCCCGCCGGTGTAGCCCAACCGGTTGGACCTCGGCCGTTTTTCTTCAGCCGGCGGATACCTGGGAAAGGCTGCTTCACTGAACCTGAAAATCCGCGGTCACTGAATCCTCGTAAGCCAACGGGGCAGTCAACAAACCTTTCTCAACCATCCAGGCCATAACTTCGTCCCACTGCGCACGACTCGGCAGTGCCCCTCTGGGCATTGGCGGAATGGGAAAATCAGCGGCGACATTTTTCGGTACCCGGATCTTGGCGAGGAGCAGCTCGCGGAAAGATTGCGGATCGGCATTGAGGTCGGCAGCAGCCCGGTCCCAAGCCTGCATAAACATTTTTACCGCCTCCGCTTTCTCCTGCAGGGCTGTTGTGGTAAAACTGATCACCGTCGCACTGACCGCCGGCAGAGCGGTATCGTTGACAACCTCCACCGCCCCGGCCCGGATGGCACTATAGCCCAGAGGGTCCGGCAGGGTAGCCACCGCTATCTGGCCGGAGAGCAGGAGCTGGAGACGCTCCGGCAGAACCGGAACCGACCGGTAGACAATCGCCTCTTCGGCCACCCCGCCGGCGGTGAGCAGGCGGGTGGTGATATACTCAATTATGGTGTTTTTGGACACGCCGATAGCCACTCCGGCGAGGTCCGCCACGCCATTGATGCCGCTACCGGCTGCGGCAAGCACCCGAAAGACCGGTGAAGTACCGCTTGGAGCCCGGGCGATGGCGACGATTTTCACCTGACTCTGCTCCCGGTTAAAACCGGCAGTGCTGGATATCTCATTGATCATCCCGTCGGCGCCCCCGGCCTGGATCAGCTGGTCCCGCTCCACCGCACTGCCTACCGGCAGGGTCACCACCTCAAGACCGTGTTCGGCAAAATAGCCCTGAGCCTCGGCGACATAGACCGGCAGTACGTCAGGTACCGGCAGGAGTGCCAGACGCAGTTGCCTGGCAGGATCGGTGGCGCCAAAGGTATTCCCCGCAGAATTCAGGCCACAGAGAAGAACCAGTACCGGCAGCAGCCGGGTGAATCGAAACATGGTAAAGTCTCCGCAAGATGTGTTGAAAAAAGTCAAAGCCCCTGCCGCCGATGGGCGGATGGAGCATGGATCCGGTCTTTTCCCGATGGTATTTCCCCGCTCTTTGCAGTATATGCAAAAAGGATACGATTACGCCCTTTTTTAATGGCAAACCACGCTCTCTTGCAACTATAAAACATGCACAACTACATAATCGGCATCGATACCGGCGGAACCTTCACCGATGCCGTCC
>JAZBOD010000420.1:0-2910 GCA_036350955.1 Desulforhopalus sp.
AAGGGGAGCAGACCCTGCAGGTCAAAGTCCCACCCAACAGCAGGGGTGGACAGAAACTCCGTCTGCGCGGCCAGGGACGCCCCGGCCCGCGTGGCCGAGGAGATCTCTATCTCCATCTGGTGGAGAAAAAAGAGTAACCGATCAGCGGTAACCGTTCACCAGCACCCCATCTTCGTCCGATCGGGCCATCTCACCTGGCCAACTAGCGCTCGACGACCTGCCTGAACGAACCTGGAGCACTGGATGAACGGTTACAGGTTCGGGTTATGCCGTCTTTTGTTGTGCAGCAACGAGCGCTTACGATCAGCGAACCATCCCCCACGCCAGCAGCCGGCTGTAGGCATATTGTGCGGCATCACCCTGCTGATTCTGCTGGAGAAAGGTGATGTACTGCCGGCCGGCACGCTGCCGGTCACCCATCCCCTCCGCCGCCACCCCTTTTAAAAAAGTTACTCCGATATCACCGGGCAGTACCTGGTCGAACTGATCAAAGGCATGGTAGGCGGTGGCAGGTTCGCTCCGGCTCAAGGCAAGTACCCCGGCAAGCTTATGCCCCTGAGCCTCTTCCGGGTAGATCCGCCGGGCAGCGTTGGCATACTCCCCCGCCTGCTCCTCCCGCCCCTGAGCCTGCAGACACTGGGCCATGCGGATATTGGCGGGATAATCTTCCGGGGTGGCCTTCAGGGCGGTACGGAACTGCCGTTCTGCCTCGGCGAGATCGTTTTTGGCCATTGCCGATTCGCCGTGTTTACAAGCATCGATAGTCGGTTTAATCCGGCGCAGCCCGGCAGTATTGTCCATAAACCGTTCTCGGCCAGGGTCGGCTCCGGCACTTGCTGCGTAGCGGTTTGAGGCAAGTTGTCGGGCACTGTCACGTCGTTCACTGCCCATCGGGTGGGTGGAGAACATTGTCGCAAGGATGCCCGGATCCTCCTTTTCCTGATCGACCAGCAGCTGATGCAGAGCGATCATCCCGGTGGCCGGGTACCCGGCTCGGACCATATATTCCTGGCCGAGGGCGTCGGCTTCCCTTTCGTTGTCCCGGGAATAGCTGGAGAGCAGGGCACTCGCCCCGATCTGACCGCCGACCCCGACCAGTGAACCCCAGCCGGAATCGCCGGCAGCAACGGCCAGGCCGACGACCGCGGCCTGGGCCAACATCGCCTGCCCCTGACGCTGGGCGGCATGGCGGGCGTTGACATGACCGATTTCATGACCGAGCAGGGCAGCCAGTTCCGCCTCGTCTTCCAGTTCGGTGATGATCCCCCGGGTCACCCCCATGGCACCTCCGGGAAAGGTATAGGCGTTGACGTAGTTGGCATTGAGGACCCGATAGGAGTAGGGCATCGCCGGGCGATGACTGGTTGAATGGATCCGCTTGCCGACATTCTCGAGATAGCTATTGACCTGGCCATCCTGCACCGCGCCGAGGTCGCGGGAAAACTGGTGGGGCGAGACCTGACTGTCAATCGCCCGCTCCTGGGCTTCGCTCATCCCCACCAGAATGCCCCGGCCGGTGACCGGCGAAGTGGCACATCCCTGCAGAGAGAGCGAGGAGGCGCTCAACACCCCTGCGCCGAACAGCCAGAGCGCTTGGCGGCGGGTGATCCGGTTGGTCCGCAGGTCGTGGGCCAGATCGTCACTGAAACGCATGATAATTGTCCTTTTGCAAAGAGGAGTTGGCCGATTACCGGAGCAGAATATCGCGTCCTCGATGTTTTTGGCAACGAATATTCGCCATCTGCCAACCGATGACCGCTTAGCCGAGCAGTATACCGGCAGCTGTCGCCACCCTCAGAACCGTTTCACCGTGATGGGCCGCTCCCGGCGCTGCAGCACAAACATCGCCGCGACGATTATCAGTATCCCGGGAAAGACCCGCAGCGGCGGCAAGCCATAACCAAGGAGCAGGTCGAGGAGCAGCACCAGCGCAGGATAGAGATAGGAGTAGGCCATTACCCTGGTCGGGCCAAGATGGGGGACGGCATACTGGGTAAGAAAAAAGGTGATGATGGTGGTGAAGACTGCCAGGTAGGCTATTCCGGCCCAGACGTTGGTCGGAACCGCCGACCATTCCACCTCGGGCAAACGATAGCCGGTAAAGATCAGCAGCCAGAGACTTCCGGTGACCAGTACCCAGAAAGTCATGATCGCCATCGGCTCGCCGCGGTGCAGTAATTTGACCAGAGGGGTATAGAGGGCCATGGCACAACAGCCGCCAAAAAATATCTGATCGCCGACATTCCACTCCATCGCCAGCAACAGGTTGAGATCTCCGCGAAAGACCACCCAGATCACGCCAACCATCCCGCAGACCAGGGCGAGAAGCCGCTCCCTGGTCAACCGTTCACCAAGGAGAAGCAGGGCGTAGCCCCCGGCCATCGACGGCACCAGGGCAAAGATCACACTGGTGTGCAGGGCGGTGGTGTAGCGCAGGGAGAGAAACATGCAGCAAAAGAAGATCACCAGGGAAAGGCTGATCAGGGCACAGCGGAAAAACAGCGAGCGGTTAAGATGCACGCCGAACCGCCAGATAATATAGGGAGCAAAGAGAACCGCGGCGAGCAAAAATCGCAGGAGGGTAAGGATTGCCGGGTCAAGACCATGGGTGATCGCCCGCCCAACGGTAAATGAGGTGGACACCAAAGTGGCGGCAACCACCATCAGCAGGTGAACGGAGGCTTGGGATGGCCTTTTGTCCCCGCGAGTCGCCATATTCCCGGGGAGGGCGCCGTGTTGTTCGCTCTCCTTGCCCAGGCGGCTCACCCCTGTGACTTGAGTACAGAGGCCTCTTCCGGAGGAGATACGCCATGTTTGACCTGGTCAATGGTGGCCATCGCCGCCGCCACCATCCCGCTCAGATCGGTGAGATTGCCGGGGATGATCATGGTGTTGTTGGTTTTAGCCAGC
>JAZBOD010000421.1:0-5847 GCA_036350955.1 Desulforhopalus sp.
AGCAGCCTGGTGCCAAATCCGGCCGCCAGAATCATTGCCTGCATCGGTCCTCGTTTCCGGCCAGGGAGGGTGGAACATCAATCTGAGGGGACGCCAATCAGTCGAAAAGTAGCGTCCCGTCGGCAGTTTCGCTGACCCCAACCACGACGATTCCAGCCTGGTTGGCGGCTTCGATCACCTGTTCGCGGTCAAACAGCAGCGACTGGCCCGCCTCGACAGCGAGAACCGCACCGCGAACCCGCTGCAGCGTGCCGATGGTGGTCAGGCCGGTGGCCGGCAGGTCAAAACGAAAATCCTGGGTCGGTTTCTTCACCTTGACCACCACCACCTTTTCCCCGCCCAGTTCACCCCCGCGGATAATTGCCGCATCGGTGCCCTCGATCGCTTCCACCGCCAACACCGTGCCGTCGCGGACCACCACACACTGGCCGATATCCAGGGCACCGATCGCCCGGGCATTGCGCCAGCCAAAAGCGATATCCTCGCGCTGTTTTCGGCTGGGTTTTTTCCGGCTGAGCACCCCGGCCGGAAAGAGCAGGTGGCTGAGATAGAGGGTCGATTCGACCACCCTGATCCCCTCTTCCTCAAGGGCTTCGGCCAGGGCCCTGAGGATCGCATCGTCCTGCTTCAGATCGATTTTGTTCCACAGGGTAAGGGCCTTGAAATCAGGCAGCACGTCGCGAAAGATCTTGGTCTTGGTGATCGTCCCGAGAAAGACGGTTTCGCTCACCCCTTCCCGCTTGAAGTAGGCGACGATTTTCCCCAACTGGCCAAGCTTGACCCAGCAGCAGCCATCGGCGTTTTGCGCCACCTCATCGACGGTTTCACCATGATGGGCGATAACCACCACCCGTCGTCCGGCGGCCCGCGCCGCCTCGATAAAGAGCAGGGGAAATTGCCCGCCGCCGGCAATAATCCCGATGGTCCGGGGATCACTGGTCATGGCCTGCCCCGTTCAATCCTCGATCGTCTGTTTGACGACCCCCCGTTTGGAGTCTTCAAAAAACTTGACGAGATTCTGCACCTCGGGGCACTCGGGAAACTCCTTTCGCGCCACCTCGATGGCATCCTTCATCAGCAGATTCGGGGTACGAAAGATGATCTTGTAGGCGGTATCGAGCATTCTGATGGTCTCCCGGCTGAACCCGTTGCGTTTCAGGCCGACCTTGTTCACTCCGGAGATCCTCGTGCGGTTTCTTGTCCCAGCCAGAATCACATAGGGGGGTACATCGAGGCTGATCCCGGATACCCCACCGATATAGCTGAAGGTGCCGATCCGGCAAAATTGATGGATGGCCACCAGGCCGCCGATTGAGGCGCGATCACCGACTTCGACATGGCCGGCAAGGGTGGCGACATTGGCCATGATCACGTGGTTGCCGATCGAGCAGTCGTGGGCGACATGGGTGTAGGCCATCAGCAGATTGAAGTTGCCGATCACCGTCCGCCGTTTGCCGCTCGGGGTACCGCGATGGATTGAGGCGTACTCACGAATCTGGTTATCGGAACCGATAATCAGTTCGGTGGCCTCCCCTTTATAGCCAAGATCCTGGGGGGCCCCGCCGACGACGGCAAAGGAGCCGATGAAATTGCGTTCACCGATGGTTGTCGGGCCGGAGACCACGGCATGGGCCGACACCGTGGTGTCGGCGCCGATCCGCACTCCGGCCTCAATGACCGCATAGGGACCAACGATTACCGAGGAGTCGAGCTCGGCGCTGGGGTCAACAACTGCGGTAGGATGTATGGGCATGATCTATTTGCCTGATGAAAAGAGTTCGGTTCCGGCCCACCGTGATGGTCGGCCACGGAAGCTGGTCTGCTTACCTGTTCGGTAGCGTGAATGCAAGGTATTTATCACCTGCCGCCGATCAGGAAAAGGAGGCCATCAGTTCCGCCTCGGCAACCACTTTGCCGTCAACCTCTGCCACGCCGGCCATCACCATCACCCCCCGTTTCTGTTTGAGCAGATCGAGGGTAAAACGCAGTTGGTCACCCGGCACCACCGGTTTGCGAAATCTCGCCTTGTCAATCCCGGCAAAAAAGAGCAGCTTGTTGCCGATATTGTCCGGATTGCCGTAATAGGCCATAATTCCGCCCACCTGGGCCATCCCCTCAAGGATCAGGACCCCGGGCATCACCGGCCTGGCCGGGAAATGGCCTTGAAAAAACTGCTCGTTGATCGTGACATTCTTCATCCCGACAATCCGTTTGCCCACCTCGACGGAGAGAATCCGGTCGACCATCACAAAGGGGTAGCGGTGGGGAAGGAGTTTGAGAATTTCCAGGATATCGATATCATCAGGTATGACTGCCGTGCTCATTACTTCTTCTCCTTGTTCTCCTGAGTCCCCAGTCCAGACAGGGCTTTATCGTGTTTTCTCACCATGCTCTGCAACTCCGGCAACCGGGCGAACACCGCACTGCACTTGGCCCAGTGGCGGATCGGCAGCGCCGGTGCGCCGCCCACCATACTTTTCGGGGCCAGATCGGTGTGCACCCCACCCCGGGCGGCGACCATCGTCTGGTCGCCGATGGTCAGGTGGCCGGCTGTCGCGGACTGGCCGCCCATCACCACGTTTCTTCCCAGCCTGGTCGACCCGGCCAGGCCGACCTGGGCCACCACTAGACAGTGGGGACCGATCTGCACATTATGGCCGATCTGCACCAGATTGTCGATCTTGGTCCCCTCGCCGATCCGGGTCACGCCGTAGGCGCCCCGATCAATACAGCTGCCGGCGCCGATCTCGACGTCATCGTCAATCTGCACCGTCCCGGTCTGCGGCCGTTTGAGGTGTTCGCCGCGCTGGTTGGTGGCATAGCCGTAGCCGTCGCTGCCGATCACCGCCCCGGCGTGGATCCGCACCCGGCAGCCGATGGTGCAGCCGGGGTAGATGGTCACGTTGGCATGGATGGTGCTGTCGTCACCAATCTGCACATCATCACCGACGACTGCCCCGGCCTCGATGGTCACCCGCTCACCAAGGCTTACCCGGTCGCCAAGCACTGCCAGGGGGGCTATGGTTACCGCCTTCCCCAGTCGACACTCCTCCCCCACCCAGGCCCGGGGGTGAACCCCTTTGGCAACAAAGGGCCGGTCAAGAAAGAAGGTATGGAGTATCGCCGAGGCCAGGTAAGGATCACCAACCCGGATTAGCGCCGCCGGGCAGGTCGCGGTAAAGGCCAGCGGGACGAGCACCGCCCCGGCCCGGCAGTCGGCCAGGCGGTCAGCTTTGCCGCCTTTGGCAAGAAAACTGACATCTTCAGGGCCGGCGGTCTCCAGAGGGGCAAAACCGCGGATCACCACCTGGCCGTCGCCTGCCACCTCGCCGTCGACCATTACCGCCAGTTCCGCCACCGTTAACGCTGTATTCATTGTCCCGCACATCTCCCAATCAATAGAGGTAAAACCGTCTTCTACCCTGATCGTAGGCTTGCAGATCCTCTTGCCACCCCGCTTCAAGATCAACTACCGCCACCCCTTGCTCAAGCCCCAGGCGCAGAGCGCGGTCACCGAGGAGCAGGTCCATGGGCAGACGGTGAAATTCGTATTCATAGGGCGGCTCTTTGTAACAGAATTGACCGGGATACTCAAGCATCGTCGCCTGGAGCAGGGCCAGACCGGTGCGGTAGGGAAGAAACAGTTCCGGGTCGGTGACATGGATATGAAAGCCGCAACACTGCGCCCCGGCCCATTTCCCCGAGGTCGGCTCAAAGATAATCGGCCGGAGAAAACAGCCGGGCAGGGGGGTTTTCCGCAGCCGCTCGAGCATTTCCCCATGCTCCCAGAATGGGGCGCCAACAAACTCAAATGGCAGGGTGGTGCCCCGTCCTTCGGAGATATTGCTTCCCTCCCAGAGGACCTGGCCGGGGTAGACCATTGCCGTTGCCGGGGTCGGCATGTTCGGTGAAGGGGGCAGCCAGGGAAAACCGGTATCGGCAAAGAGCATCGCCCGCTGCCAGCCGCTCATTGCCACCACCTCGAAATCGGCGCCGATTGCCGCAGTGCGGTTCCAGTAGAGTGCCAGTTCGCCGAGGGTGAGGCCATGGCGCATCGGCAGAGGATACAGGCCGACAAAGGAGCGGCATTCCGGCCGGAGCAGATTACCCTCGACCCGCTCCCCGCCAAGGGGATTGGGCCGATCGAGGACGATGATCCGCTTGCCGAATTCCACAGCCGCCTCGAGGCAGTAGGCCATGGTGTACATGAAGGTGTAGACCCGGGTGCCGACATCGATCAGGTCGATCAGCAGGACATCGAGGTCGGCAAACATCTGTGCGGTCGGCCGGCGGTGCTCACCGTAGAGGCTGAAGATCGGCAGGCCGGTGACCGGGTCAAGGCTGTCGGCCGACTCGATCATGTTGTCCTGCTTTTCCGAGAAAAAGCCGTGTTGCGGGGAGAACAGGCAGGTGAGCCGGTCACCAAATTTTTCCTGCAGCGCCAGCCGGCCGTGAAGCAGCCTGGCAGTGGTGGAAGCCTGGTTGGAGAGGTAACCGATCCGCAGTCCGGCAAGATCAGGACCTTCGTTGTGCAAAAGGCGTTCAAGGCCTATCTGGATCATCGGGTAGACAAAGTAAAGGTATGAAGAGTGGTTCGGTATCGGCCTGCTATCTTACTGGCCGTCCAGGAAAAAGTCAAAATAAGATGGGAGGACAACGGCTATTGGCGAGCGGGGAGGAGCTGGATTGACAGCTGGCCAGGCGGAAAGAGAAGATGATTCCTTTTTGGCCTCAGACTATCTGGCACCTCCCAGCGGTCGGCAGACTGTCTGGTCTTGCCGGAAGCTGCATCGCGAAAGGCCCGGCAGGATGGAGAACAAGGCCCGAAGGGTTGCGGACAGGAGGTCCGCAACCGGCGGCCAGGCCAGGGATGGCCTGTCTGCCGGCCTCTCCAGCCTGACGAGAAGGCCGAAGAGCCGCAGCTGGAGGTAAGGCCAGACAGTCTGGGCAATATACTTTTCCCCTCCCACAACAGAGGAGATAAGTACCTTGACGAAATTCCCTCTCAAACAATGAGAGATCACTTTTTAAGGCACTAAAGGGATTTTATTTTTTCAGTCAGTTCCGGCATAAACTCGAGAATATCGGCAACTATCCCGACATCGGCAACCTGGAAAATCGGCGCTTTGGGGTTTTTGTTCACCGCAACCATGTACGCCCCCCCTTTGACCCCGCCGATGTGCTGAAAGGAGCCGCTGATCCCCATGGCCAGATAGACCTTCGGCTTTACCGTCAGGCCGGAAGTCCCCACCTGGCGAGATTTCTCCAGCCACTTGGCATCAACAAGCGGTCGTGAGCAGGAGATATCAGCCCCCATTGCTGCGGCAAGTTCGCGGGCGATTTCAATGTTCTCTTCATCTTCGATACCCCGGCCAATGGAGAGCAGCACGTCTGACTTGGTGATATCGACATCTCCGACCTCAGCCTCAACCACCTCAAGAAAGCGGCGCCCGACCGCCAGATCTCCGGCTGCAGCGGATTTGTCAACGACCTGTCCGCCGGCGGCGCCGGCCGCATCGGCCTTACACACCCCTGGGCGGATATTGAGCACTGCCCCAGCAGAAACGTCACAACTGACATGGGTGCTGACCTGGCCGGAGTACTCCTGACGGACCAGTTTCAGGGTTGCCCCGTCAGTCCCAGCGATACCAACCACATCGGCGACAAAGGCGGCATTCATTTTTATCGACAAGCCCGGCCCAAGATCCATGCCAAAGGTGTCGTGCGGCAGGAGAACTATGCCGCCAGGGGGTAAAATATTCACCAGGGCCTTACGTACCGCTTCGGCATTGGGGTAAGCCAGGGCGGCATTGTCTACCTTCCACACCTCGGCAAAGGAGCCGGTCA
>JAZBOD010000422.1:0-4792 GCA_036350955.1 Desulforhopalus sp.
AGGCATGGCTCACCACCCCCTGGCGAAGGATTGACTTGATATAGCCGTAACGGTGGTCGGCAATAATCGCTTCCGGATACACCTCAAAGGTACGCTGGGTATGTTCGGTGGTGCGGTGTACCAGCTGTTCAAGCTGGCTGGCCTTTTCCGGGTCCGCAGCCTTACCCCTGGCGAGGATCTGATCGTCATTTTCGAGGTATTTGATGGCGGTGTAGCGAGCCGGATAGAGATCGGTGAGCAGACTGCTGCCATTGATCTGTTCGACCAACTCGTTCAGAGTGGTGTCGAGATCTTCGCCATAGGAGAGGTCGCGAGGGTTCCAGGTCGACTTCTCCGAAGCCATTGCCACACAGGTGGTGAGCAGCTGTTCTTTGCCGAATCCGGAGCGGGCGATAATCGGCACTACCGGGACCCCCAACAGTCTTGCCAGGATGTCCGCCTTGATTTCGATTCCTCTGGTTTTGGCAACGTCCATCATGTTCAAGGCGATTACCAGGGGAACGCCCAGTTCAAGAAGCTGACAGGTCAGGTAGAGATTACGTTCGAGGTTTGAGGCGTCAACGATGTTGATCACCACCTGGGGCCTTTCATTCACCAGGTAGTCACGGGCGACAAGCTCCTCGGCGGAGTAGGCGGTCAGCGAATAGGTGCCGGGCAGATCGATCAGGGTGATCGCTGCGCCGTGGTGCTTCAGAGATCCTTCTTTGCGGTCGACAGTGATTCCAGGGTAATTCCCGACATGCTGCCGGGCACCGGTCAATTCGTTGAAGAGGGTGGTCTTGCCGGCGTTAGGGTTGCCCGCCAGGGCCATTTTCAGCAGCATAGCTATCGATCATTTTTGAGGTCAAGGGAGAGGGGGCTGATTTGCCTGGATGGGGCGAAGCGTCCCGGCGGCCATGGTTAATCTTTTGCTGCGGGGGGAGGATCTTGATGGAGATCACAGGGGGAGCTTTCCGGGCAGCAGGAGCAGCAGCTTGCCGCGCAGGAATTTGCGGTATCACGGCTTGCCGCTACCTGCCACTGTCGATAGAGCCTGCGCCCAGTATAGAAGGCGCACACTGCCACCACCAGGCCAACCAGCAGGTTTTCTAGCATAACAAATCTCCTAATCTTATTAGCATGAGCTAACTTTGACCCGCAAATAATAATCCCCCGAGGGGGCAGATGCCAAGCTTAGTACCTGAGAAATTCATTCTTGCTGTTAAAGAAGTATTTCGTGAAGGTACGTATCCCCTCTGCTGTGGGAGGGGATCATCGCCCTTGGCTTGCGGGCTCAGCCCGCATTAGAGGTTGGTGACCAGAATGTTTCCGGAGATTTCCGCGTCGAGACTGATGGTTCCGCCGTTGACCTTGAGGATACAGCGATTGCCGTTTTCGGGGCAGATAACCTCCGCTTCCACCCCCGGGTAGAGTCCCATCGACGCCATCCGGGCGCAGATCTTCCGGTCGCCGGTTACTTTGCAGACCCTTATCCGCCCGCTTCCCGACTTTTTCGACAAGGGTGACCCGGAATCCTGGCAATACCGCCTTTTGGTAAGGCATCGGCCCGATGATTCAGGAAAACAGCAACCGCCTTTTCTCCATTTTCCGTTCAGCATAACCTCTCCTCGTTGAGCTGTGCATTAGGTACACCAAACTGTAATGGAGGTCAAGGTTTTTTTCAAGGGTCAGCAATATCTTTAGCAGGCCCTAATTCGTCGCCGCCAGGTGCTGCACCACTCCCCTGGCAGAGGGGCGATGAACTGCAGGGCACCGCCGATTTCAGCGGGGATCTTCGATCTCCACCGTGATGAAATCGGCCTCGTTGTTGCGCAGGGTAAGGGTACCGCCCATAACCCGCAGGGCCACGGGATCGTTGAGGGGGGCACGGCCCTGGATAGTGATCGGGGTTCCGGGGACCAACCCCATCTCGCGAATCCGCAGCCCCATCTCGCCGCCGACTTTGATCGATTTGATTATCCCTGACTGGTGCTTGGCCATCAGCCGCAAATTAATCAATGCCATTGTCCTCTCCTGGATCGCCGTCGCCGTTACTGCTTTGACTCCCAGGAGTCTTTCAGCGTTACGGTGCGGTTAAAGACCGGACGACCCGGGGCCGAGTCGCGGGAATCGGTACAGAAATAGCCCTGCCGCTCAAACTGAACCGAGGCTTCGGCGGGCAGCTCAAGGAGAGACGGCTCGGCCATTGCCCCGTCGAGTACCACTTTTGAGTCAGGGTTGAGGTGGCTGAGAAACTCGGCACTGCGGTCGGCTTCGGGGTCGGGAACGGTAAACAACCGATCAAAGAGCCGCACCGTCACCACGGCGGCATCGCTGGCCGAAACCCAGTGGATAATCCCTTTCACCTTCCGGCCATCGGGGGCGGATCCACCCCGGGTCTCGGGATCGTAGGTGCAATGGATGGCGGTAACTGCACCAGTTGCCGGGTCTTTTTCCACCGAGACACAGCGCACCAGGTAGCCGTAGCGCAAACGGACCTCCCGGCCGGGTCCCAGCCGGTGGTATTTTTTCGGGGGATTCTCCATGAAATCGTCCCGTTCGATATACAGTTCCCGGCTGAAGGCCAGCTGCCGCTCACCCATCTCGGGGTCCTGGGGGTGGTTTTTTGCGGTAACCAGCTCAACCTGACCTGCGGGATAGTTGTCGATGATCAATTTCAGAGGCTGGAGCACACACATCCGGCGTGGGGCAGAGCGGTTGAGGTCGTTTCTGATCTCATTTTCGAGCACGCTCATGTCGATCCGGCTGTCGCTCTTGCCGATACCGATCGTCCGGCAGAAGCTGCGGATCGCCGCCGGGGTGTAGCCGCGTCGGCGCAACCCGGAGATGGTCAGCATCCGCGGGTCATCCCAGGCCTCGACAAAATTGCCCTCGACCATTTTCAGCAGTTTACGCTTGCTCATCACCGTGTAGGTGAGATTGAGGCGGGCAAACTCGATCTGCCGTGGGTGGCAGGGGGTCTTCAGGGTCTCAAGGACCCAGTCGTAGAGTGGCCGGTGGTCTTCAAACTCAAGGGTGCAGAGGCTGTGGGTTATCCCTTCGAGCATGTCGGAGAGGCAGTGGGTGTAGTCGTACATCGGATAGATTTTCCAGTAATCTCCGGTACGGTGGTGATGGGCCTTGAGTATCCGGTAGAGCACCGGATCGCGCATATTGAGATTGGGGGAGTTCATGTCGATTTTTGCTCTGAGGACATGGGAGCCTTCCGCCAGTTCGCCGCTGCGCATAGCCGCAAAGAGCGCCAGATTTTCCGCAACCGGACGATCACGCCAGGGGCTCTCCCGTCCTGGTTCAGTCAATGTGCCCCGGTATTCGCGGATTTCCTCTGGTGAGAGCTGGCAAACATATGCCTTGTCCAGTTTGATCAGCTGGACGGCAAAATCGTAGAGTTCGCCAAAATAGTCGGAGGCGTAGCGGACCTTTTCTCCCCAGTCAAAACCCAGCCAACGGACGTCCTCCTGAATGGAGTTGACGTAGGTGACATCCTCTTTACTTGGATTGGTGTCGTCAAAACGAAGATTGCAGATCCCGTTGTACTCTTCGGCGATGCCAAAATTGAGACAGATCGATTTGGCGTGGCCGATATGCAGATAGCCGTTCGGCTCCGGTGGAAATCGGGTGATCGTCCCCTGGTGCTTGCCGCTCTGGAGATCATCGGCAATAATCTGGCGGATAAAATCGAGCGGTTTTTTTTCGGCAGGTTCTTTGTTGTCCATAGTCAAGACTCGTTAGCGGGTTGCGGCGCAGAGACGTGCCGGAAGAAGGTGGCGGAATTGCGCAGGCGTTCGACCACCCGGCGTGGGCCGATGGCCAGCAAGGCATCGAACATCGATGGTCCGGCCAGTTGGCCGGTAACCACAGTGCGCATGGCGTTGATGATTATCCCCGGCTTGACTGCCAGCGATTCCGCCAGCTCCCGGGCGGCCTGCTCGGTTGACTCGAGGGTGAACTGCTCCAGGGCCGCGTAGCGGTCGGCGAGAGCTGGCAACCATTGTTCAAGATCAGGGTA
This sequence comes from Desulforhopalus sp., assembly GCA_036350955.1. GTDB lineage: Bacteria > Desulfobacterota > Desulfobulbia > Desulfobulbales > Desulfocapsaceae > Desulforhopalus_A. The sequence continues at coordinate 4,010 of JAZBOD010000422.1, forward strand.
CTTCAGGACATTTTTGGTCAGTGCTTTGGGGTCCACGGTGAAATCATCGGCAAAATAGGCCCGGCCGGCAGCGGTGAAGTCCTTCAGGGTATGAAACCGTTCGCGGATCAGGGCCAGGGTGCGGAGATACCAGTCACGGTCGGTGTCGGCATAGCTCTGCTGCCATAAACCATCCTGCACCAGTTCAACCTTGACCAGTTCTCCCAGTTCCTCGACGGCCATGTTGCGGAGGTAATGCTCGTTGATATGGATCGCCTTGGGGTCGGTAAAAAATTTCGGATCGTCCTTTCGGTAGTTGAAAATGGCGTTGGCCTTGTTGATCCGCTCAAGGGAGAATTGCCGGATCAGTTCCTCTTTGGAGAAAATTTCCTGATCATTGCCGGCCGACCAGCCAAGCAGGGCGAGGTAATTGTTGAAGGCCCAAGGGATGAAACCGTGGTCGCGGTAGAACTGTACCGCGACCACCTCACCGTGGCTCCGTTTGGAAATCTTCGCCTTTTTGGTGTCGAGGGTAAGGGGCATGTGGGCAAAAACCGGCAGTGGCGCATCGAGTGCCTCATAGAGCAGGACCTGTTTCAAGGTGTTGGTCATGTGGTCCTGGCCGCGGATAATGTGGCTGATCCGGTCGCGGATATCGTCGACGACGTTGCACAGCAGGTAAAGCGGCGTCCCGTTGGAACGGAGGATGACAAAATCCTCTACTTCCCGGTAATCGACGGCGATACGGCCAAGAATCCGGTCATCATAGCTGAGCTGGCCGGTCCGGTCGGGAACCTTGAAGCG
>JAZBOD010000423.1:0-8296 GCA_036350955.1 Desulforhopalus sp.
ATCTTCACGACAGTAGCCGGTTTTCTCGACAAAAGTGTCGCTGACCAGAAGAAATCGGCCGTCTTCAAAGGAGCAGATCGATGAGAGGAGCGGCGATCTGACAAATGCTGAAGCAAGAATATGTTCAGGCGCTCCGGCCAGGTCAGCAAAGGTTTTACTGGGAGAGAGAGAGGACATGGAGAATAGATTGGCTTGGCTGGGCATTACCTGCCCTAAGTGTTTCCCTCGCTGATGCCCGGGAACTGCAGATTATGATTGTGAAAGCACCAATCAAACCAGCTTCCCCAGGTAATGACCTACCGCAAAGTGGGACAAGCGCCCCTTGAAACTGATTGTCGCACATGCCGATTGAAAAAGGAATGCAAAAATCGCTGATAAGCAAATGGACTGATGAGCGGCTCACCTTTTTAACCTGGTTTTTGAGAGCTTTTTGCCCTCCGGTCGACTGGCATAGACGATCCCGCTGAGTAATACCGCACTGCCCATCAGGGTAAGTCCGCTGGGTACTTCGTGAAAAAGCAGCAGGGCAAGCAGGGTTGCGCCTATCGGTTCGGCAATCACCGCCAGGGAGACCGAGGCGGCGCTCAGGTAGCCAAGCGCCCAGTTATATGAAGAGTGACCAGCCAACTGGGGAAAAAGAGCCATGAGCAGCATAATCAGCCAGGCGGAAGCTGGATAACCAAGCAGGTCATATCCGGCTGCAAGGGCCAGCAGAAGAAGAAAAACCGCGGCACTGGTATAGACCACCGCAGTATAGGTCAGCAGGGAGCATGATCGCCGCAGCAGGCGGCCGATAATCAGGTAGGCAGAGGCGGCCAGAGCCCCGATCAGGGCAAGCAGGTTGCCAAGCAGCGGGTTGGGCTGGCTGGAGAACTGGGTGAGACTGAATCTGAACTGGCCTTCAACCAAGGCCACCACATCGCCCAGGGCGATGAGGATACTTCCGGCGATTGCCAGGCCTATTCCCCATTTTACGGCGTGAGACAACTGTTCCTGCAACAGAAAAGGAGCGGCAAGCCCTACCCATAACGGTGATGTGGTTACCAGTACCGTTGAACTGGCCACCGAAGTATAGGCCAGCGAACTGATCCAGCTGGCAAAATGGAGGGCCAGCATAAATCCTGAACCTACCGCCAGAACCCATGCCGATCCTGGGAGCTGCTGTAGTTCGTCCCTTCGTCGGTTGAGGGCGAGAGGCAGGAGAATGAGCGCAGCCAGAATCATCCGCCAGGCGGCAATGACCAGGGATGGCATCTCCAGCCCCTGGGCCAGACGCACCAGGATCGAGCCGGAAGAGATCGCCAGCACCCCAATGCCCAGTACCAGTAACGGTGCAACCGGTGGAGCAGAACCTGTTTTCATTGCCAGCCGGACACTCCACTGTTCCGCGAAAAATCGTATTTACGCGATAAGATCCACTTACCGCACCACCAGAACAGAACAGGGTGCGGTCTGCAACACCCGGTTGGTTACGCTGCCGACAATCAGGCTGGCCAGGTTGGTCAGACCCCGTGAACCCATAATGATCAGGTCGCATTGTTCAATTCTGGCGATATCGGTAATCATCGAACCGGCGGGCTCTTCCATCAACCGTTCTTCAACAGGAATGTTTTCTTTCTTGAGCTGTGCAATATAGGGGGCAACCAGATTTTCCGCCTCCCTGATGATCGAGGCAATCTCATTACCGCGATACGGCTCGCCAAGAAGTGTGGGAAATTTTCGGTGACAATAGACCAGGATGACTTCGGCATGGAGGAGTTTGGCGTATTCGATGGCACTGTCGACGACCAGGCGGGCATGTTCAGACTCATCGATCGCTAAGACAATTTTCTTTTGATCCATAGGCTTTCTCCTAGGCTTTCCTTGCCCGACAAAAGTTGAGGGGCTGACTTTTTCCTCAGGAATCGGCTCCCCCCCCTGTTTTTTTCTCCCGGTAAGACCAAGCTGCGGGATCCCGCGGAGAGAGGCGGAATCATCACGTTTGGTGTCGATGAGAAAGTAGAGCCTTACCTGTTCTGCCAACCAGAATGAGGCAGCATCCTCGATCACCTCAAGCAGGCTGATCAGGGCGTGCTCATCAACCTCAAGCTCTTTGGCAATGGGCAAGACAATGACCACAATCGATCCGGCTGTCCAGGGCTGATCGGTCAGACAATCAAAGGCGGCGTCCCAGTTTTTGCCAAAATACTCAGGAAAGGCCAGCCCCGCGGAAAGAGCCTCGAGAAGATTCTGACGATTTACCTGCTGTCTGTTTGGCAGTGGCAGGTGATAATAATGGGTGAAGAGTGGCGAGGGGGCAACCAGAGGGCATTGCCCATCAATTCGATAAGGCCCGGGGGGCAGCTGTGACGACAGGAAATCTGTCCAGGAACAGGTCATCGTCCCCTCCCTTCGATGCGGGTAAAGGAGCGATAATGATCTGCGGTATAGAAGAACACCTGGGGAGGGTCGCCCCCGGCAACCACCCGACGGGCGCCACGATGGTTGAGTCCCGGGGTCGGTACGGTGTATTCCCGGTAGTACCCTCGTGGTTGAGCCGGCAACAATCGTTCCCGATTTTCAAAAACCACCCCGTCACGTTTATAGGGAAAGGGCCCGCCCCGGCTGATCCGTTCCAGGGTTCCGGCCAGTTCCCGGTTCTCAAGAAGATCACTGCTTTTGCTTTCAGAAAAGGGCTCAACAAAGAGCTGGCGTAGCTCGCCCTGGAATAATGCGGCCAGGAGAACCGCAACACCCAGCAGGAGGATTTTTTTAAACACCTGACCTCTCATGGCTCAAAAGAGGTTATGCCGTCAACTCGTCAAGCCCTGGCAAATGAACTGCCTGACCGAGCTCCTAGGTACAACCAGGAATAGAGAAATATCCATCGCCATGCCACTGTCATAAACCCTGTCACGCTGTCACAAATCTTCAGGATAAGCCAACACCTGTCACATGTGACAGCGTGTTCCCACAGGAGAAGTCCCTAAGCTGGGCCAGCCGGGTCAAGCATCACCTTGTCGTAGGGTGCGTCATACGCACCACTTTGACCCGATAATCGGCCTGCTGGTTGGTACGCGGTGCGCACCCTACGGCGATGGTTTTCGCCCATGAATGGCCAAGACGGTTTTTCGGACTAATTGAACGGGCTGACATCCACTAACCAAGGGCGGTACTCCCCACCCACAACAGTGGGGTTAGTACCATAGAAATTCACTCATAAACAGCAAGAGTGAATTTCTATGGTACTAACCAACCCGTGCCGGTCGGGAAGAATCCACAGACCGGCACCAGCTTTTGACAAGAGAGCTCCTGCTACTGACGGATCGGTTCACCAAAGGGGTTAAGGCGGTTGGCGGCGGCCACGTCGACCGTGACATAGAGATTGGCCTGAGTTTTGCCCATTACCCCGACCTGATCGTCAGAGAGGACCACCATGCAGGTTCTATTCGGTTTGGTAAAGGCGAGCATGACATTTTTGTAGGAGGCTTCACCCACCAGTTTCCACTTATTGTTGCGCATCGAGACGATAATATAGTCGCGCAGAGAGTTGATTTCCACCCGACCACGGTAGACATGAATCCCCCCCTGAAAGGAGTCGGTTCGCATCGCCATACTTTTGTCTTGTTCCAGGGTCATTTCGATGGGCAGTTCAATATCGCCATAACTCTCCACGGTAGTGGACACTGCGCCAGGTTCTCCCTCAAATGAGACTGTTTGCGGCCCGCCGCTGCTTTTCCCGCCAAAATTTCCGGCGCACCCGCTGATGACCAGCATAAGAAGGGCAGGCAGGAAAAACCATCCGAATTTTTTCGCCAATGAAGTATCGTGCATTGTGTTGCTCCCTGTAAAAAGAGTATCGGGGCTGCTCTTGCCCATGCGGCAGACCATAGCCAACTGCCAGCTACCTATTTATGCCCTGATGTATACCATACCAGGACAATTATTCGAACAATTTTGATGAAATCATTAGGTGATTGAGTTGCCAAATCCAAAAATCCATGTCAGGGTCAAAAAACTGCCTATCCGTCTCGGCCAGTTTTTAAAACTGGCCGACCAGGTACAGGACGGTTTCGAAGCAAAAATCCGCATCCAGGGCGGAGAAACCCTGGTCAATGGCGAGGTGGAGACCAGACGCGGGCGACAACTGCAGCAGGGCGATGTCGTTCAACTGTCCGGGGAGACATCTATAATGGTCGAACAGGAATAGTTCGTTGTTTATCGACCCCTGCACGCCAACACCTCTCCAGGCTTAACCGCTGAAGGGATCATCCGGCCAGCGGCGGATCAGCTCCACCAGGGTTCGCACGCCAATCCCCGATGGGCCCTTGGGGATATAGGATTTCTCGGTAAAATCCCAGGCGGTGCCGGCTATATCGACATGGGCCCAGGGGGTCTCGCCAACAAAGTGGTGAAGGTACTCCGCTGCGGTTATCGCCCCACCGTACCGGCCGCCGGTGTTTTTCATATCGGCAACCCGGGAGTCGAGCTGCTTGACATACATTTCGCCAAGAGGCAGACGCCACAACGGCTCGCCGCTGCGTGCCCCCGAGCCGATGAGCATATCGACCAGCCGGTCACTGTTGCTCATCAGTCCCGAATAATGGTGTCCCAGGGCAATTACCACCGATCCGGTAAGGGTCGCCAGATCAATGACGCAGGCCGGCTGATACTTTTCGATGCCGTAGGCGATGGCGTCCCCAAGGAGCAACCGGCCTTCGGCATCGGTATTTTCGATTTCCGAGGTCAACCCCCCATAATGACGGATCACGTCCCCCGGTTTCAGCGCCCCGCCACCGGCCATGTTGTCGGACGAGGGGATAATCGCCACCACCCTGACTTTCGGCTTTTCGACAGCGATCACCGCCATCGCCGCGAGGACCGCCGCTCCACCGCACATATCGTACTTCATGTCCATCATCTTTTCCGCCGGTTTCAGGCTCACTCCCCCCGAATCAAAGGTCAACCCCTTGCCGACCAAAAGCACCGTATCGTGCCCTTTTCCCGGGTTATAATCGACAATCACCAGTTTGGGTGGCTCCTTCGACCCCTGACTGACGGCGAGGATCCCCCCCATCCCCAGTTTCTCCATCTCTTTTTTATCAAGCACCCGGCACTGCATCCCCAGCTTATCAGCACTCTTTTTGGCATATTTGGCAAAATGAGTTGGAGTCCAGTGGTTACCCGGTTCATTGGCCATATCCCTGGCGACACAGACGCTTGCAGCGCAATGGGCGCCCCTGGCTACCGCCCGACGGGTTGCGGCAAGGTTGCCACTGCCCAGCAATTCAACCCTTTTGAGACCGCCATATTCCTCTTGATTCTTTTTGGTTTTGTACTTGCTAAACTGATAGGCGCCAAGCAGCAGGCCCTCTACCAGGTATTCGCCAAGCTTGGCCTGGTCGTCGGCAATGGCCTCGGGTGATTGCAGTGAAAGAGCAAGCCTCTCGATGTGCTGTTTTTTGCAATGGCCGGCGATTGCCCCCCCAGCCAGACGAAGTCGCTCAGCCAGATCTTCTCCGGTGATACTCTGGTCAATTTCACCAAGACCAACGAGCAGAAGCCTTCGGCAGGACAACTCACCAGCGGGAAAAGGTGGATAGAGCGCGAGGCACTGTTCTTTTTTCCCACTGAACTCGGCAAACCCGGCAACTGCTCCAAGCAGATCAGCATAGAACGGATGAGCCTGGACCTTACCGTCCCTGCCCCGGCTCACCAGGATGACCAGAAGTTCTTCATGGCCCTTGGCGGTCGCCAACCCGCTCACCACCACTTTGACTGTTTTCATCTCTTCTCCCATAGACAATAGAAATGGTGGCATATTTACCCTTGCCAATTTATACTACCCGCGACAATCGCTGGTGACAACGAACCATGGAATTCAGCCGCTGTTAAGCCACCTGACCCCCTCTTCCTGGAGCCCTCGAAACGGTGTTGCAGACCTTAATTATCTCAGTTTCCCTGGCGGTCATTGTTTCCGCCCTTTGTTCGATCTGCGAAGCTGCCCTCTATTCAATCACCAACAGCCAGTTGGAGATGCTGAAAAAAACCGGCAGCAAGGCCGCTATCGTCCTGCAGAATCTGCGTGCAGATATCGAGGAGCCGATAACCGCCATTCTCACCCTGAACACCATCGCCAACACCATCGGCGCCTCGGTGGCCGGAATGGCCGCCGCCAAACTCTTTGGCGAAGAGAACATTCTGCTTTTTTCCGCCTCGTTTACCCTGACCATTCTGCTCTTTTCGGAGATCATCCCGAAAACCCTTGGGGTGAACTACGCCTTCCGCCTTGCCCCATTAATCGGTTTCCCGCTGCAGATCGTCGTCATTGGTCTCAAGCCGATCATCTGGCTCTGCCGGACGGTGACCCACCTGTTGCCGAAAAAAACCGAAGATTTCATCACCGGCGAGGAGATTCAGACCATCGCCAGCCTCTCTCGGGAATCGGGGAGCCTCGAAGAGACCGAAGAGATGGTAATCAACAACATCATCGAACTCAAGAACAAGATTGCCAGGCAGGTGATGACCCCGCGGACCGTAACCTTTACGATGAACGAAAGAACCAACGTCGGCAAAGCGATGAGCCGCCTGACCGAGTTGAGCAGCCACAGCCGGATTCCTATCTATCACGGTGAGCCGGACAATATCACCGGAATCATTCTCCGTAAAGATGTCCTCCAGGCAGCCGCCGAAGGAAAAACCACCATCAGCCTGGCCCGGTTCAAGCATCCGGTACACTTTATTCCGGAGACCGCCCCGTTAAACCGGATTTTGATCGATTTCTTTGACCGACGGCAGCACCTTTTCGTGGTTGTCGATGAGTACGGGACGATGACCGGGGTGATCTCGTTGGAGGATGTGCTGGAGGAGATTGTCGGTCGGGAGATCATCGACGAATCGGACAAGGCGAAAGACATGCGCGAACTGGCCCGTTCCCGCAATATCGAAACCAGGAAAAACGAAAAGAAATCCCAAGCGCTCATCGCCAAACAAAAAAAGAGTGGGTAACCCGAGTGTGTACCCGTTCAACCAGCAGAAAAAGGCCCTATTGACTCAGAGCGGCAAGGCGGATGGCAAGCTTTAGGGTCTGATTGCCCCGCTGGATGGTGAACGGCACATCATCACCGATCTGAAAAGCTTCCAGGGCGGTGCGCAGGTCTTCATAGGAACGTACCGCTTTGCCGCCCACCTCGGTAATGATGTCGCCGAGGATAATTTCCCCCCTGACCTCCTGGGTTGGCTGCAGTCCAGCCGCCGCCGCGGGACTGCCCCTTTCCACGCTGATGATCAGCACCCCGTCGATTCCCAGTCTTTCGGCCACCCGTTCATCGGCGAGAGTCACCCCGATCCCCCGGCGAATCTCATGGCCATGGCGGATGATCTCCGGGACAACCGAGTTGACGATATCGACGGCAACGGCAAAACCGATTCCGGCATACGCCCCGGATGGGCTGTATATCGCGGTATTGACCCCAATCAACCGACCGGCACTGTCGAGGAGCGGACCACCGGAGTTCCCGGGGTTGATCGCGGCATCGGTCTGGATGACATTGCGGATCAGCCGGCCGGTGGCCGCGGTAATTTCCCGGTTCAGCGCCGAAATAATTCCGGAGGTGATCGTCTGGTCAAGGCCGAAGGGATTGCCGATGGCAAAAACCTTCTGGCCAACCTGCAGATCAGCGGAACTGCCAATCATGATCGGCCGGAGAGTGTCGGCGGGGGCATTGATCTGCAGCACCGCAATGTCCTTGTCCGGCGCAGCCCCGACCAGCACCGCCTTCCAGGTCGAGCCATCAGCCATGGTGACCTGGAACCGGCTGGCATCACTGATCACATGGTAGTTGGTGACGATCCTCCCATCCCGGTCCCAGACAAAACCGGAGCCTGTCCCTTGGGGAATTTCTACGGCGTTAAGGGAAAAGAGCCCCCGGCGCAGGGCAATAGTGGTCACATAGACCACCGATGGTGAATTGCTCCGAAACACCTCGATGGTATTCTGCTCATCGGCAGCCAGGTCGCCCCGGGCGGTCACCTCCCGGGGTTCCGCCACCCTCCTGCTAAAATAGCGTTCGGCTGGTTCAAAAAGCAGCCAAAGACCGAGGAAGATGACGACCAGGATGGTTAGCGGCGACGTTTTCATGAAAAATATAGGTGTGTAGCTGGCCGATCTAGAGACTCAACAGCAGTTTGGCCACCGAAAAATAAAGGAGTACTCCGAGGATGTCAATAGAAGTGGTGACAAAAGGTCCGGTGGCAATAGCGGCATCAATATCAAAGCGCTTGAGGATCAGAGGGATCCCCGCCCCCAGAGTGGCGG
>JAZBOD010000424.1:0-11233 GCA_036350955.1 Desulforhopalus sp.
CCCCTCGCTGATCATCGCCTATGCCCACTGCATCAACCATGGTATCAACATGGCCCTTGGCCTGGAGCAGCAGAAGAAGGCGGTTGCCTGTGGTCATTGGCCACTGTACCGGTTTAACCCGCAACTCGAAGAAGAGGGCAAAAACCCGCTGATCATCGACTCCAAAGAGCCGACTCTCAGTTTTGACGAGTATGCCCTCGGCGAAAACCGCTACCGCTCACTGAAACTGGTCAACCCGGAGGCGGCAGAAACCCTGCTCCAACAGTCACAACGCGATGTCAATAAAGGCTGGGCCTTCCTGAAGAGCCTGTCGGCCGCCCTGGAGCCGGCGGCACCGAAGGAATAGGCCAACCGAAAACCTCCCTGCCCCATCGGCCGATCTATTGGCCAGGGGCAGGAGCAGCTGCCAAAAACCAAGGGCCGGCGGGATCATCTCCCGCCGGCCCTTTGCCATACGCCCGCCCGTCGGTCGCCACCGCGACCGGGCACTCTCCCTCAGCCGGAGAGCTTATCTGTCGCCGGTGGACTCCTCGCCTTCGACCCGCTTTTTGCCGGCCTCAACTTCCGCCTTCAATTCCTCGTATTCGCGGATCGACTGCTCGACCGACTCCCCCTGTCGGGTCTTGAGTTGGGCCACCTTTTCGCGGATCTTCTCTTCCTTGATCTTCAGGGTTTGGACGCCAAACAGCGTCGCCGCCAGATATTTGAAGGAAAAGAGCATCAGGGCGACATCGTCCTCCTTGAGGGAACGGATGGTCTCTTCGTCAAGTTCATAGATATCGAGGAAGGAACTCTCAAAGATAAACCTTCGAAAAGTCGCCAAATCGGTGGAGGCCATAAAAAACATCCGTTTCGCCTGTTCGGAGAGAGTCGCCTGTTGACCAAAGGATTTGCGGCGCATCACCAGCCGCAGCCACTCGCGGTTCATCTCATCACGGAGATCGACCCCCTGGTCGGCACGCCACTCACCGATGGTCCACTCCTTATCCTCCTCAAAACCCTTGCAGTGATCTTCGCGAACGATAAAAAAGAAGTTTTCCTCGTGGACAGCCTGCTCGTTGCCTTCGCCGTCACGGCTGCCGCCTTCGTGGAAATCGGCCATGCCAACCGGGTAATAGCGGCAGGCGGTCGGGCGGTCGGTGTATACCGTACACCCTTCCGGGGTGACGAAGGGACATTTGTTGTCCTCTTCTCGCAGTTTCAGCATTACCCCTGGCATGTCGGTTTTTTCAAGGTATGTCGGGATGGTATAGGTGTGGAGAAACTCGTGGGCAGGAATTTCCAGCCGCTTGCAGAGTTGCAGAATATCGTAAGGGGTCAGAACGATTTTAATCCCGCCACAGCAGGCGGTAAAACAGCGGACCCCTGGATGACAGCGAAATTTGAGATAACTGTTCAGGGTGAGTTTTTTCGGCTCAATCGACGAAGGATTTTTCTCTTTGCCAAAGATCAGCTTCTCTTTGACGGTTTTATTTGCATCACTCATAACATCACCATAAACTAAAGAAGGGGAAGCAGATTCCCCAGAGAGAAAGAGGGCTCAAAGCTGAGAGAACAGCAGGCTATAGTAAACTTCTCTGGCGATACTGTAAACCCATTTCGCCCATTTTGCCCGGTGGGCAGGGTCTTCGCTCGGCGAAGCCCTGTGCTCTGCCACCATTCGTTACCGGGGTATCGCTTATCTCTTGCAGTTTTGTTCGATTCTGCGTATATGTCGGTTTTTCAGCCAAAGGGAACTTTGGCCACACTCCCCGCAAGTTCGATGACGAGGACCGCAAAGGCATGAAAATTTTCAGTCGCCCAATTGATTTGACCGGCGTCAGCACTGTCGTCTACCATCTGCCCGACGGCCCAGCCCTGTCACTCAAAATTGAAGGAATAGAGGCCTACCTCGATCTTGAGCTTGAACTTGGCCACGTCTGTGACACCTCCGACATCGACGGCGTCCTGCACTTTTTTCCCCGTGGTAACGCCTGAAAACGCCCTGTAGAACCCGCTCTCCCCGTAAAGATCAACCATGCCGGCATCGGCCCGAACCCCGCGTAGCGACAGCCATGTGCATACCACCCTCTGCGCCCACGCGGTGGGCAGTATGGAAGAGTATGTCCTGGCGGCAATCGCCCGAGGGCTGGAGGAACTGGTCTTTCTCGAGCATATGGAGGAGGGGATTGACAGCCCGCGGAAAACCTGGCTCTCCGAAGAAGACTTCGATTTCTATTTTGCCGAAGGCCAGCGATTGCGGGAACTGTACGGAAAAAAGCTCCGCATCGGTCTCGGGGTGGAGTGTGGCTACAACAGTGCCTCTCGCCAGGCTCTCCTTAGCCGTCTGGGCGCCAGAAAATGGGCGCAGATCGGTATCTCCTGCCATTTCCTCCTTCTGCAGCAAGGGACAGGCCACCTCAATCTCTTCAGCCGCCATCCGGAAAATATCGCCATCGCCCGGGAATTCGGCAGCGACCGCATCCTTGAGGCCTACTTTGCCACCCTTACCGAGGCAGTACAGACCCTGCCCGGCAGTAAGGTCTGCCACCTGGACGGTGCTCTGCGTTTTCTCCCCGACATCCGCTTGACCAACCGGCACTATGCCCAGATTGAACATCTGCTCAAAGAGATGGCTGCCCGAGGTATCGCCCTGGAGGTGAACACCTCGGGTCTCACCATCCGCGGCGAGCAGTTTCCCTGCCGGCGGATCCTGGAGATGGCCAAAGAGATCAACCTTCAACTGGTGTTCGGATCAGACGCCCATCGCCCGGAAGATGTCGCCGGCCATTTTCCCGAGATTCTCTCCCGCCTGCCTTAACACCGACCTTCTTCGCCTCTGTTCTGCGCCGGCTGATTGCTTACTTTTCCCGCCAAACCGGCTGATTGCCAAAGCGGGCAAACCACCACTCCTCGCCGGTAGAGTATCTGCCCACCTCCTCCTCAGACAAGTTGTATTGGTACTCACCGCAGTAGCCGATGAGGATGGCATAGGCGGCAACCACCTTTCTGGTCATCTCCGCACAGTGGTCCTGTTCACCGTTGCAGGTGTCGGGGTGCCACAACCTGAGCAGCCGGCGATAGCTCGCTTTGATCTCCTTAAGGGTCGCCCGTTCCGGCAGTTCAAGGAGATCCCTGGCCGCGAGAACTTCGTTTGTCTTCACCATTGCCGCCCCTCCACAAATGCGCTGCCGGACCAGCGCTCATCGCAAGCAGCACTGCCAAACCCTAAGCGCCATAACCCTTGACCTCTGGTTTTACCAAAAGCTCAACCTGTCGCAGAAGGGGTATCCCCTCTGCAACGAAAAGGAGTTTACCCCGGGGTACCGGTCATCTCGTGGAGTCGAGCCACTGTAGCGGCATCAAGACCCAGCGCAGCAGCGAGATCGCGGAGGTAACCAATCTCCTCGGGCGTGTCTGCCTCAATCGCCAGCAGCGATGCGGCGTAGACCTCGGCGGCGACTACCGGGCTGGTTACGGCGGCAGCCAACCCGGCGATATCGACCGGCGCACGCAGTTCTTCGCTGACAAATTGACGCTCTTCGTCACTTACCCCATCAGTACCGATCTTGCCGACAATCCGCTCCAACTCCTGGTTGTCAACCCGGCCATCGGCCTTGGCGGCGGCAATCATCGCCCGGACCAGTAATTTTTTCGTGCCCGGGTCGGTCACCGCGGAGTACTCTGCCACTGCAGTGGAGCTGCCGCCAGCGGAAACCGCCCGGCCCTGCAGAGCGTTGATCGCCAGTGCCCCAAGAATGGCCATGGCACTCCCGCCCCCTGCTCCTTTAACCGACTTTCCTCCACCGCCAAGCAGTGCCCCGGCCAGCGCTCCCAGCCCCCCCAACTGTCCGCCGGAGAGGTTGCCGACCTGTTTGTTGCCAAGAAATGACTGGGCGGCACCAAGCAGTCCTGAGACGACATTCCCGCCTGAGCCGTTTGAGGTTCCACCCCCTTGGCCACCAAGCACGCCCTTGAGAATCTGTTCAATCCCTCCAACCCCGCCCAGGCCCTGCGGACCGACCGCTCGCTCAAGTTTCGACCGCGACTGACCCGCCATCCCCTGTTGCAGCAATTGCCCAACAATGTTGCCAAAACTCATAACCACTCCTTTCCGGCCAAAACCGGTAATGGATCCCAGCAGAAAGCGGTACAGCATCCCGCCATAACCGACTAATGGACTGAAGTTATGTATTGATCAACAATGAGGCAAGCCGGCAGAAAAGAACCGGGCAAGATTGTGCCGGTTCCCGGCAGAACCAGGAGCAGAAAACCGGGGGGACTCAGCAACCCACCGCGGAGACCATCTTCTCCATTGCTGCGCCTAAGCTCTTGGCATTGAAAGGCTTATGGAGAATGGCACTTACCCCGGCACGCAGTGCCGCTTCGTTGTCCTTGCTTTCGTTTTGGGTGGTCACCATGATGATCGGCAGTGCCGCCGCCGGGTAGAGTCGGCGAATCTTCTCGGTGAGCTGAATACCGGTCATCACCGGCATGTTCAGATCGGTCAGCACCATCAGCGGTTTCTCCCGCTCGAGCCACTCCAGCGCCGAGGCGGGAAATTCAAAGAGTACCGGATCGTAGCCCAATTCGTGAAGCGTTGCCTTGTAGATGTTCAGAATCATCCGTGAATCATCTACCGCCACGACCTTCTGCCTGATCCGGCTCTCCTCTTCACCGGTCAATTTCCCGGCAAATCCATGGCGACCGTTGGCCGTCAGCAGCTGATGGTAGTGGTTGCGGATATCCTGGTGGGTATGCGGCAGGTAGACCAGAGCGAGCTCTTGAAAGAGTTCGTCATCGGCGAGAAACAAAAAGACATTGTCCACCTGGGCATTGACGATGATCTTGGCGATATGCCGCGCCTCCAGCTCCGGTCCGCGGAGCAGGTTTTTGATCCCGGCACCGAGAATTTGTGAGAAATTTTTGTCAATTGCCCGGGCGGCGGCGATACAGACATGGTCTTCGCGGTCGGTCAGGCCGGAAGTGAGAGTATAGGCGCCCTTCTTCAGGGGCAGGCTGGCCAGCGCCTCATAGGCAGCAAACCGGACGTTGGCGCTTTTCGGTTCATTGTCGAGCAGTTTGCGGATCGGCACCACGGCCGATTCATCGCCAATCTCGCCGAGCACATTCAGGGTGTGGATCAGAAAATCCGGGTCGTCATGGAGGAGATTGCCGATCAGTACCGGCACCGCTTTCGGACCGATTCTTACCAGTTCCGACTTGGCAAAGGTCCGCATATGCGCGTAGTGGGAGCGGATTGTATCGTTAAGTTTTTCCAGGGATATCTGATCCTGGACCTCGGAGAAGATCGACAGGATCAGGTAGTCGATTTCGTTATCGGTACCCATCCTTTCGGCGAGACGGTGCATCGCCGTAGGGGTGCCAACCTGGCCGAGTGACTGGACGGCGGCGGTGATCAGTTCACGATTGGCAGCGTAAAGATAGTCGGTAAGGGTGTTTATCGCCTGCGGATCACCGATCTGACCGAGGGTTTCGAGCAGCAGATGGATCTCCGCTTCATCCTCTGATTCGGCAATTCGCTCAAGCAGCACCGGAGTGGCCTCCTCAAAACGCAGTTCCCCCACCACCCGGATCAGTTCGGTTTTGTCACGAATCGTTGGGGAATGAAGAAACTCGATAATCTTCTCTGGGTAGGCAAGCAGGAGCGAGAGAAAGGTGTCGCGAATCACCGGCATCTTCTCCACGACAACCGCCTGATGAATCAGCAGATAGAGAAAAAGCGGAATGGAAAAATCGACCTCGGCTCGAGAGAGCAGGTATATCAGCTTGTTGCGACTCTTCTCATCAATCTCACCCAGGTGGGCAAGTACCAGCTGTGCCTTCAGGGCATCACCGGTCTTGATGTTCGCCTGCAGCTCTTCGATCATATCCTGGGGGTTCAATCCGGCCATAATCGTCGCAACGCCTCTCTGTCATCTGAGGTTTCCGGTATTTCGCCGCCTGAAACAGCGTGTTGACAGGCGATGCTGATCGCCCCTGGCTTGCGGACGTCAGCTCGCTCCTGTCCAGCATAGCACAGGCTGGAGTTCTTTGTCTAACCCCCTTCTAACAAAGAACAACAAAAAATTCCCTGTGCTGACCGATCCAGCCCTTGCCAAAAGGGAACAAGACAGGCCCCTCTGGCCTGGTCGCCGGTTGCCGAAGTCCTGGCCCCAGCCCCTTGGGACCGGCTCTCCGCCCTGCCGGTCCTGAGGCGATGCCGACTTCGGGAAGGCCGGCTGGTCGGGAGATCAACGACTCTTTTTCTCAGCGAAGTTGATTATTAATCGGTCGGTAGCCACGCCAATCCCATCCTGTGGAAAATGTTAAAACCGCCCGGCAGGACAAAATTATTCCGCCAGCCGACATGGTCAAGAAAGACCTGGGTCTCAAAGGATCTGCTGCCGGCGTTGCAGACGATCAGCAGGGTCTTGTCTTGCGGCAGCTCCCGATAGCGCTCACGCACTTCGTCGTAGGGCAGGGAGAGCCAGATATCGGCGCCAAAATGGTCGACCAGGGGGGTCGACTGTTTCGGATGGCGGACATCGAGCACCCGCCAGTCGGGCTGGGAATCCGGGGCATCAAGCCAGGCAAAGAATGCGGCAAGATCGAGTTGGCGCATCAGCCCGGAGCAGAGGTTATCAGCGATGTATGCCGCCGCATTGATCGGGTCGATCGCCGCGGAGAAAGGCGGCGAGTAGGCCATTTCGATATTGGTGAAATCGTCGATGGTCGCCCCTGCCGCGAGAGCCACTGCGGCAGCGTCGAGGCGGGCGGAAAGGGCATCGTTGGCCGGCCCGGTGCCTTGGAAGCCGAGGACCCGGCGGGTCCGCCGGTCAAAGACCAGCTGGAGACAGACGATCTCCTGTCCCGGATAGAAATGGGCCCGGTCGGAGGGCGAAGAGAGCGAGTACCCGGCATCAAAACCCTCCTGGCGGGCGGCGGCCAGGCTCAGGCCAACGCAGCCGACCGCCAGGTCAAAGATCTTGACGATAAAACTGCCGACCCCGCCTTTAAACATTGAAGGAATACCGGCAATGTTATCTCCGGCAACCCGTCCCTCCCGGTTGGCCATACTGCCGAAGGGGGCGACAAAGCGCCGGCCGCTAACCAGATGGGCAATTTCGACACAGTCCCCGGCAGCATAGATCTTCGGGTCGGAGGTCTGCATCCGCTCGTTGACCACGATCCCCCCGGTTGCGCCAATCTGCAGACCTGCCTCGGCGGCGAGACGACTGCGGGGGCGAACCCCTACCGCCATGATCACCAGATCGGCAGGCAGAGTCCGTTGCCCGGTGCGGACAGCCACGACACGGCCCTCTTCGACGACGATCTCTTCAGCACTCTCTTGGAGATAGACCGCAACGTTGTGATCAGCGAGCTGCTTTGCCAAAATGGTCGAGAGCGGCCAGTCGATCACTCTGGGAAGGAGCTGATTCTGAAATTCAACCAGGGCGGTTTCCACCCCCCACAAGTCGGTGAGCGCCTCTGCCATTTCAATGCCGATTGCCCCACCGCCGATGACCACAGCCCGGTCGACCTTGCCTTTGGCAATCATCTCCTTGATGGCAATCGCCTTATGGAGGTCACTGACGGTAAAAACCCCTGTCGCGTCATGGCCGGGGATGGGCAACACCACCGGTCGGCTGCCGGTGGCAAGGAGCAGGGTATCATAAACTATTTCCCGCTGTTCGCCGCTTGGCAGATCCTCAACAAGCACCGTCTGCCGTTTTCGGTCGATGGCCAGCGCCCTGGTGGAGGTGAGGACCTTGATCCCCTTGGCTTTGGTGAAAAACCGCTCGTCGCGGAGCATGTGAAAGCTGGTCGAGCGGAGCTCCTTTTCGTCGGCAACGTCGCCGGAAACGTAGTAGGGGATACCGCAACCGCCATAGGAAATGAAACTGTCCTGATCGATCATCGTCACTTCGGCCCCCGGCATCAGCCGTTTGACCCGACAGGCGGCCTTTGGTCCCGCCGCCACCCCACCGATAACTACCACCTGCTGCGTCATGTTCTCTCTCCTCTCTTTTTGACAATCTCTTTGCAGACCGAGAATTTTTAGCTTATTGCTGTCTTGTATATCCTGATACCAGGAGCCACATTCACCTATCAAAACCATTACCATCGATCACCAACTTGATTCTCCCTCAGAGGTCGGCAAACTGCCTGGTCTTGGCGGAAGCTGCATCGCGAAAGGCCCGGCAAGCTGGAGAACAGGGCCCGCAGGGTTGCGGACACGACGTCCGCAACCGGCGGCCGGGCCAGGGATGGCCCGTCTGCCGGCCTCTCCAGCTTGACGAGAAGGCCGAAGCGCCGCAGCTGGAGGTAAGGCCAGGCGGTCTGGGCAGGAAGATTTGCATAGCGAAAACTGGTGTCCACTCTCGCTTGAGCAGGAGGTGTTCCTTACAGTCGGCTACCCCCCTGAACCGCTCTGTTCCCCCACCGGCAGAGTAAGGGTAAAACTGGTCCCCTCCCCTTCCCGGCTCTCCACGGTTACCTCGCCACCATGGTTTTCGATGATATTTTTGGTGATCGCCAGACCGAGGCCGGTACCCTTGTTTTTGTCACTGAAAAAGGGCTGGAAGATGTATTCCAACTTGTCGGCGGCGATGCCTTTACCGCTGTCGCGAATCACCACCTGGATCATCCCCAGGCCGGATCTCGCGGAGGAGACCTGCAACCGATCACCCTCGGCCATCGCCTGCAGAGCGTTCATGACAATATTGAGAATCGCCCGATAACAGAGATCACGGTCAAGACTATGGGCGGGAAGATCTGCAGCCAGATCAGTCACCAGTTCGATACGTTGCCGTTTCAATTCCGGGCCAACAAACTCGAGAACCTTGACCAGCACCTCGTTGATGTTGCCGGGCTCGAAGCGGGGTTGCTGGGGTCGGGCAAAATCAAGGAATTCAACGACAATATTATTCAAACGAATAGTTTCATCAACCACGATCCGGGCGAGATGTTCGTTGCCGGGAGCAATCTTCTGAATCCGTTTTTCTAAGATTTCTGCAGTACTCCGAACAATTCCCAGGGGACTTTTGATCTCGTGGCTGACTGTTGCGACCATCGTCCCGAGGTGAGCCAGCCTTTCGGCATGATTGAGTTTTTCCTCAAGGCGCAGACGCTCAACCGCCCGTCTTTCGATGATCGCCCCGGCACGGGAGACGATAGTCCGTAAGACCAGAAAAAGCACGGCCATGACCACGCTGGAGACAATGATGATCCGCCCCTGAAAGCGGATGATATTACTGTAGTTGTGGGAGAGATCCTTTTCGATCTCAATCACTCCCATGATCACCTCACTGTCCTCACCGTCCCGGCGGACCTGCCGGAAAGGGATAAAGGTCTTCAGTTCACACTGCACTTCGGTGGTCAGATGGAGGAGGCTGAGCACCGAGCCAGAGTAGGTCAGCCGCGAATTGGCAACACCCTCCAGGGCCTTGTAGTACTCACTGCCGCCCATATCCTTTTTGCCCACCAGTTCCGGGATGGTCGAATAGGAGATGATATTGATACTCGAATCGTAGATCGTCACCGAGTCGATCTTTAAGCCCTGGGTAATACCGCGGATGATGTTGTCGAGGAGTTCAAACTGTTCGGGATTGCGCAGGGCAATACCGCCGTAACGGATTACTGCGGGGAGGACAAAACGGTGAAAAACCTGTTGATTGAGGTTTTCGGCAAGGAGCAGCGAGTACTCTTCGTTCTGCTCGAGCATCACCTTGCGGGCGTTATTGGAAATCAGCCAGGAGAGCAGCAGGGTAAAGACTAAAATGACCCCGAGGCTGGAAAAGGAAAAATATTTGACCAGCTTGAACGGCTCAAGGCCGGCGCGCAGTCGCTGTCGCTCGACGGCGGCCGTAACGGAATCGGCGTTGTTCTGTTTACGCATCAGCCTCTCCCGAAATCGGTTCTCACCCGTTCACCTCCCCGGCATCGCCCAGGCACTCCCCCACCCCAAGGTGGCTTCCGGGTCAGGAGCGGGGAAGGGGCGGGTAAAATCAGAACCGCTTGGGGCGGAGCCGATGATCCGCCTGCTCAGTTGGCTTTTTTGCGCAAATAGGTCGGCGTCTCGAGATAATCATCATTCCAGTTGAGGGCCGAGGCACTTTTCCCCTCCCCCTGATGCGGCCCGCCAAGGTTATCAAGCGCATCAAAATTGGAACCGGGAAGACGGGTAACCTGCGGATGGCGATTCGGAGAGGCGGGGGCACCCTTGCTGATCGGCTCCGCAGCCTTTACCGGCACAGGTTTGTGCATATGGTCCTCAACCGGGTTGATTGTCTCCTTCTTGCCTGCCATGCCGCCGACGCCGGTGGCGATAACCGTGACATGCAGTTCCTCACCGAGGCTGTCATCATAGAGGGCGCCAACGACAATTTTGGCATCGTCGTCAACCTTACTCTGGATGAGAGCCGAAGCCTCCATAAACTCGGAGAGGGTAAAGCTGTCGGTGGAGGCGGAGATGTTGATCAGCAGACCACGGGCACCGTCAATGCCGAAATCCTCAAGGAGCTGGTTGTCGATGGCCCGGCGTGCCGCCTCGACAGCCCGGTTTTCGCCAAGAGCGGAACCGGCGCCCATGATCGCCGGGCCGACTTCACGCATCACTGTGCGCAGATCGGCGAAGTCCGCATTGATCAGACCGGGGACATTGATCAGATCGGTGATCCCTTTCACCGCCTGGAAGAGAACATTATCGGCCATCGAGAGCATGTCGCAGAGCTTACTGTTTTTCTGCATCACCGACAGCAGTCGGTCATTGGGGACGGTGATAATGGTATCGGCGTATTTCTGCAGCTGCTGCCAGCCCTCTTCGGCGTTGCGGGCCCGGAATTTTCCTTCGAAGCTGAACGGTCGAGTCACCACGGCAACGGTCAGGGCACCAAGCTCCTTGGCAGCTTTGGCGACTATCGGTGCAGCTCCGGTTCCGGTGCCGCCGCCCAGTCCGGCGGTGACAAAAACCATGTCGCTGCCCTTGAGGGCTTCGCGGATCTCCTCAAGGGATTCCATTGCCGACATGTTGCCGGTCTCCGGGTCAGCGCCGGCGCCCAGCCCTTTGGTGATACCCGGACCGAGCTGCAGGCAGACATCGGCCCGGGAGAGCTGCAAAGCCTGCTTATCGGTATTTGCGGCGATAAACTGCACGCCCTGCAGTCGATTGGCAACCATGGTGTTGATGGCATTGCCACCGCCACCACCGACCCCGATAACCTTCACTACCGCAACACCCTCTGCTTCAGCC